>JACQAG010000003.1 GCA_016195085.1 Pseudomonadota bacterium
GCTTGAATCACCAAGCTGGCGCCATGTCAAGTAATAGCCCTCTATCTACATGGACACAAAAGCAGCTGAAAAGCCGCAGACAGTCAAACAGCTCAAGCGCTTATCGCAAAACACAGGGTAAAGTTCGGACTAGGTGGTCTCGGTCGGCTTCAGGCGCACGAGCTGCAGGCGGCCGCCCTGGCCGGTGAGTGCGATGCGGCCGCGCTTCAGGGCGAGCGCATAGTCACCGAACACGGCGCGGCGCCAGCCGGTGAGGGCGGGGACCGCGGCATCGTCGACGGCGGCGATGGCCTCCAAGTCCTCGGCGCTCGCCACCAGCTTCTGCGCCACCTCGTGGGTCTCGCATTGCAGCTTGAGGAGCACCTTCAAGAGCTCCACCAGGGGCTGGCGCCCCGGGGGAACCGAGGGGCGCTCGCCTTCGGTGATCGCCGGCGGCGGCCGATCCCGTCCTTCGGCGATTGCCGTCAGCATGTCCTGGCCCAACCGGCTCTCGGCGAAACCGGTTGGAATCAGCCGGCAGCGCGCCAAGTCGGCGACGTTGGCGGGGGCCTGGGCCGCCACCTCCAGCAACACCTCGTCGCGCACGATGCGCTGGCGGGGCACGTTGCGGCGCTGCGCCTCGACCTCGCGCCAGGCGGCGAGCGATGCGAGCATCGCCAGGAAGCGCGGGTTGCTGGAGCGGGGCTTCAGGCGGCGCCAAGCGTGGCTGGGCTCGAGGCGATAGGTCTCCGGATTGCGCAACACCGCCAGCTCCTCGGCAAGCCAGGCCGCGCGGCCGCTCTCCGCCATGCGCAGCGAAAGCTTGTCGTAGATGGTCCTGAGGTAGGTCACGTCGGCCAGCGCATAGCCCAGCTGCCGCTCGGTCAGCGGCCGCCTCGACCAGTCGGTGAAGCGCGAGGACTTGTCGATGCGGGCGCCGGTGAGCTTGCCGGCAAGCGTCTCGTAGCTCACCTGATCCCCGAAGCCGCAAACCATCGCCGCGACCTGGCTGTCGAAGATCGGGCTCGGCACCTCGCCGGTCATGTGGAAGAAGATCTCGACGTCCTGCCGGGCGGCGTGGAAGACCTTCACCACATCGGCCGCCCGCAGCAGCTCTAGCAGCGGCGCGAGGTCGATTCCCGGTGCGAGCGCATCGATCGCATGCGCCTCCTCCGGCCCCGCCAGCTGCACCAGGCAGAGCAGCGGCCAATAGGTCTTGTCGCGGAGAAACTCGGTGTCGATGGCGACGAAGGGGGCGTTGCTGAGCCGGTGGCAGAGCGCCGCCAGCTCCGCATTGTCGGCTATGGGAGACATGGACGGAGAGCTATACAGCCATCCCCGGCAGGGGCAAAGCCGCCCGCTCCTGGCCACCGTCCCGCGCAACTTTCTGACCCATATTTGCCAATTGAAGAAAGTTCATTTAAAGTCCGGCGCAATTGGGGAGGGGCTGGCGCGTGCGCGGAGTGTTGGCACGAACTGCAATCGTCGTGGGGGGGCTGGCCGGCGTGAGCGGCTGTGGCGTGGTGCCGCCGATCGTCAGCATCGCCTCCTATGCGATCGATGGATTTTCCTTGGTGGCCAGCGGCAAGACGCTGACCGATCACGCTATTTCAGTGGTGGCTGCGAGCGACTGCGCGCTTTGGCGCATCTTCAGCACCGGCCCGATATGCGTGGAGGACGCCCAGATCGCCGCCGCCGACGCGGCCGCCTCGCCGTTCGTGCCGGCCGCGCCGCGGCAGGGCCGGGCCGGCGACGGCGACGGCGATGCCGATCCCATCCTGCTGGCCGCGCCCGCGCCAAGCGCATCTCCGCCGGCGGCCACCCAGCCGGAGCCGGCAAAACCGGCGACCCGGGTCGTGGGGCTGCACTATCTCGTGCTGGCCAGCTTCCGCGATGCGAAGCCGGCCGAACAGCTCGCCGACGTGCATCGCAATCTCGGCGCCTCGCTCAAGGAGGCGGAGGTCGATGGCAAGCGCTGGTATCGCGTCGTGGTCGGCCCGGCGCCGATCGCCCAGCTTGTGCCCGTGCAAAAGTCGATGGGTGGCGTCGGCATCGAGCGGCCATGGCTCGTGGGCGCCGGCGAGGCCGTCCCGGCACCGAACTTCACCACGCTTGCGTTGAATTTGAACGCCGGCCGCTAGCCGGAATCTTCACACTAAATTCAATAGATTAGTGTCCCGCGATCCGCCGCTGGCGGCTCGGCTTTTTCCGCTTGTCCCGGTAGAGCCCGGCATCCGCGTCCTGCAGCAGCTCATCGGGACGCTGCCCCGGGCGATAGGCGGCGACGCCGATGCTGGCCTGTAGCGGCAGAACCGTCCCCTGCCAGGCGATGAGCTGCCCGTTCAAGAGCTTCGAGAGGTCGCGCGCCCGGGTAAAGCCGCGCTCGGCGGTCGTCTCCGGCATGAGCACTGCGAACTCGTCGCCGCCGAGTCGGGCGACGCAGTCGCTGGGGCGGACATGGCCGTTCAGCATGGCGGCGGCATGGGCCAAGACCTCGTCGCCGGCCGCGTGGCCGTGGATGTCGTTGATCGCCTTGAAGCCGTCGAGATCGATCATCAGGAGCACCCCGCCCTTGCCGCTGCGCTTGGACTCGGCCAGCGCGCGCTTGAGCTCGATCATGAAGCCGCGGCGGTTCTTGATCTGGGTCAGCTCGTCGGTAACCGAGAGGCTTTCCAGATAGTCGATGCGCTGGCGCTGCTGCTCCAGCTTGCGCTCGGCCTCCTCGATCGCCCTCAGGGCCAGTTGGATGACGCCCTCGTCCAGCCGGGCCAAGGCCAGCCCGCTCGCCTCGGCGAGCTGGGTTGCGCGCCGGGCGAGCAAGCCGATATTGCGCGGCGTCTCCGGCGCCAGGGGGGCGCTCGCGAGGTCGACCGTCGTCTTGCTGCGTTTGCTGAAAACCGTCATCGCTGCCGTAACCATTCCCGTGGAGAGAGATCCCCTTGGGCTGGTGCCAGCAATGCCCGTGCCGCGGATAACTTATTGAAATCGCAAATGAACCCGTGGAGACAGGCGACCAGCGCTCGGCACTATTTGCCGACCCTTCAGAAACTGCCGAGTGCCCCTTCACGCCAAACTCGCCGCCGACTCGTCCCGGCTCAGACCACCCGGTCCGGCGGCTCGCGGCCGGCAAAGACCGCATCCAGATTGTCGAGCGCGCGAAAGCCCATCGCGTCCCGCGTCTCCCGGGTGGCGCTGCCGAGATGGGGCAAGAGGAAGGTGTTGGCGAGATCGCGGTAGCCTGGATGGATGCAGGGCTCGCCTTCGTAGACGTCGAGGCCCGCCGCGGCGATGCGGCCGGAACGGAGTGCCGTGATCAAGGCCTCGTCATCGACGATGCCGCCGCGGGCGGTATTGACCACGATGGCGCCCTCCGGCAAGAGCGCGATGCGCCTGCTATCCAGAAGCCGGGCGGTCTCGGCCGTCGCCGGGCAATGCAGCGATAGAAAATCGGCGTGACGCAGCAGCTCGTCCGGGTCGGCATGGAAGATGGCGCCCGCCTCCAGATCGGCCGGCAGCCGGCGGCGATTGCTGTAGTGCACGGTCATGTCGAAGCCGCGGGCGTGCCGGGCAACCGCGCGGCCGATGCGGCCCATGCCGAGGACCGCCAATCGCTTGCCGGTCATGTGGGTGCCGAGCATGCCGGTGGGCGCCCAGGCGCCCCACCGGTTCTCGCGGACCAGGCGCTCGCCCTCATGCGCGCGCCGCGCCGCCCCCAGCATCAACAGGATCGCCACGTCCGCCGTGGCATCGGTCAGGACATCCGGGGTGTTGGTGACCAGGAGCGACCGTGCCCGTGCCGCCGCCACGTCGATGTGGTCGTAGCCGACGGAGAAGGTGGCAATGGCGCGGATGCTCAGGGGCAGCCTCGCCAGGGCCGCGGCATCGAGCCGTTCGGTCGGCGTGACCAGCAGCGCATCGGCGTCCTGAGCCAGCGCCGGCAGCGCGTCCGGCTGGATCAGCTCGTCGGCGGGATTGAGCCTGGCGTCGTAATCGCGGCTGAGGCGGCGCTCGACCGCTTCGGGCAATCTTCGGGTGACAAGCACGGTCGGCTTGGTCGATGGCATGTCCGGTTCTTGGCTGTGGGAACGGTGATGGGGGGGATCGATGCCCCGATACTACCGTGCCAAAGTGAAGCATGACATAATCCTGCGACGATGGATCGCGCCACCAATGCGGGTATCAAGGGTTGAGGATCGCTGCCTCCGACCCCCGCCAGAGGGCACGATCGGAGGATCATTCGATGGTGCATTGGGCTCATCCAGCCGGAAGACGGGTCGGTCCCGTCGTCCTCGGCCTGCTCCTAGCCGTGCCGCTTGCCGTGGCCGCACCTCCGGCCGTCGCGATCGACATCATGCCGCATCGGGCCCTCTACAGCCTGTCCCTCGGAGCCGCCAAGAGCGCCAGCGGCGTCGCCGACGCCCGCGGCTCGATGCTGCTCGAATGGGGCGATAGCTGCGATGGCTGGACCATCGAGCAGCGCTACAAGCTGACGGTCCTCTACACGGAAAACGGCGAAGCCGAGCTCTCCGTCAGCTTCACCACCTGGGAAAGCAGGGACGGTCTGCGCTACCGCTTCTTCGTGCGCAAGCTCAGGGACGGCGACGTCACCGACGAGTTGCGTGGCCGGGCGTCGCTGAGCGGCCCGGGCGAGGCCGGCTCGGCCGCCTTCACCCAGCCCGAGCAGCAGGAGATTCCGTTGCCTGCCGGGGCCATCTTCCCGACCGAGCACACGATTGAGATCATCCGCGCGGCCGAAGCGGGCAAGCGGTTCCTCTCACGCAGCGTCTTCGATGGCGGCGAGCTCGAGGGTCCCTCGGAGATCACCGCCGCCATCGGCGGTCGGCTGCCTGCCGCCGCACCCGATGCGGTGGCGCCGGCGAAGGCCGAGCCGTTCAAACGGCCGTCCTGGCCGGTCCGTCTCGCCTACTACAAGCAGGGCAGCAACGGTTCCGAGCCCGACTACGAGGTCGGGATGCGGCTTCACGACAATGGCGTCGCCGATGGATTGGCTCTCGACTACGGCGATTTCTCGGTCAAGGCGCGCCTGACCGAGATCGAGGCGTTGCCGCGCCCGAGCTGCTGAAACCCGTCCTCAACGCCGGAAGCGCGTGGGTGGGGCGAGCCCGCGCCCCTTGCCGATGGCGCCGTCTCCGTGCTTCGCCCTCAAGACGTCCATCGTCTGCTCGGCCCGCGCTCGCTTCGCCTGCGCCGCATCGAAGAGACTGGGCGGGTCTGCCGCATCGGCGGGCTGCATATCGTCGGTGCCGATGCCGATGAGCCGGTAACGCGCGCCGTCGGCGGCCCGCTCGAGGAGCGGCAGTGCGGCGCGGTAGAGGGTGTCGGCAAGCTGCGAGGGCGCCTCCAGCCGGTGCTGACGGGTGATGATGCGAAAGCCGTCCGTCTTGAGCTTGAGGGTGACCACGCTGCCGGCAAGCTCCGCCTCCTTCAGCCGATGCGACAGGCGTTCGGCCAGATGCCAGAGGCGGCGGGAGAGCTCGGCCATCTCGGCGATGTCCTCATCGAAGGTGGTCTCGACCGAGATGCTCTTGGTCTCGCGGTCGGCGACGACCTGGCGATCGTCGATGCCGCGGGCGAAGCGCGCCAGGCGGCGGCCGATCGATCCGTAGCGCCGGGCGAGATCCTCCTCCTCGCGGTCCTGCAGCTGGCCGATGGTCGCGATGCCGTCGCCGGCCAGGCGTCGGCGCAGCTTCTCGCCGACCCCCCAGATGAGCCCGACCGGCCGCGGCGCCAGGAACGATCGCGCCTCCTCGCGGCCGATGACGCCGAAGCCGCGCGGCTTGTCGAGATCGGAAGCGACCTTGGCCAGGAACTTGTTGTAGCTGAGGCCGATCGAAACGGTGATGCCGATCTCCCGCTCGATCTTGAGCGCCAGCAGCGCCAGCGTGCGGGCCGGGATGCCGCCATGCACCTCGACGGTGCCGGTCATATCGAGGAAGGCTTCGTCGATGGAAAGCGGCTCGACCAGCGGGGTCGTCGTTTCCATCATCCGACGCACCCGATGACCCACGTCTTGATAGTGATCCATGTCGGGAGGGATGACGACCGCCTCCGGGCAGGCCTTGAGCGCCTTGAACATCGGCATCGCCGAGCGTACGCCGTAGATGCGCGCCACGTAGCAGCAGGCGAGAACCACGCCGCGATGCCTGCCGCCGACGATGACGGGCCGGTCGGCAAGGTCGGGGTGCCGCTGCTTCTCGCAGCTCGCATAGAAGGCGTCGCAATCGATATGCGCGATCGACAGGCGACCCAGCTCGCAATGGACGATGGCGCGCGGCGAACCGCAGGACGAGCAGCGGCCGGTCGGCTGATCGTCGAGGCGGCCGCAGTCCCGGCACAGCGCCGTCATGCTTTCACCCTCGCTCCATCGGCCAAAGCCACGCCGCCCCGCGCACGCCGCTCGAATCGCCGTGCAGCGGCGGCACCAGCCGCGTCCGTGCATCGTCGGAGAACAGATGGCGCTGCCAAAGCGGCGGCACCGAATGATAGAGCCGCTCGAGCCGAGAAAGGCCGCCGCCCAGCACGATCACCTCCGGATCGATAATGTTGATGACATGGGCCAAGGCCCGGGCAAGCCGCTCCTCGTAGCGCAAGAGCGTGGCCTCGGCCGCCTCGTCGCCCGCTTCGGCAGCCGTGACGATCGCCTCGCCGCTGAGGCATTGACCGGTTGCGGCCTCGTGGTCGCGCACCAGTGCGGGACCGGACAGAAACGTCTCGATGCAGCCGAGCTGGCCGCAATAGCAGCGCCCGCCCGGCCGCTCTGCCTCGGTCGCCCAGGGCAACGGATTGTGGCCCCATTCGCCGGCAATCGCGTTCGCCCCCGTGACCGGTCTGCCGCCGATGACGATGCCGCCCCCCACCCCGGTGCCGAGGATCACGCCGAAGACCGGGTCGGCGCCGGCCGCCGCCCCGTCGGTCGCCTCGGAGACGGCAAAGCAATTGGCGTCGTTGGCCAGGCGCACCGGACGGTCGAGGGCCTCGGCCAAGTCGCGATCGAACGGCTTGCCGATGAGCCAGACCGAGTTGGCGTTCTTGATGAGCCCGGTCTTGGGCGAGATCGCACCTGGAATGCCGACCCCGACGCTGCAGGTCTGCCCGAGCTCGGATTCCACTTCGCGGACCAGGCCCACGACCGCCGCGACGGTCCGTTCATAGCTTCCGACCGGGCTGGGGCGCCTGCGTCTCAGGCGGACCCGGCCATCGTCCTCGAGGAGGATTACCTCGATCTTGGTTCCGCCGAGGTCGATGCCGATACGCAAAATAGTTCCCCTATTCAGGTGCTGGCCAAGGCCAATTCACGGCCGAGGATATGGTTCCACTTTCCCGCAGCCTCGGCTAGGATCACCATGACCTTTCCAGCCTCTGCCGCAGCGGCCCTTTGACCACCGGATCAATGACCCAGAAGACCGTTCTCATCGTCGAGGACAATGAGCTGAACATGAAGCTCTTCAACGACTTGTTGGAGGCTCATGGGTACAATGTAATTCAAACACGGGACGGATTGGAGGCGCTCAAGCTGGCAAGGCAGCACCACCCGGATCTGATCTTGATGGACATTCAGCTGCCCGAGGTCTCGGGGCTGGAAGTCACCAAGTGGCTCAAGGAAGATGATCGACTGAAATCAATCCCGGTCATCGCCGTCACGGCATTTGCCATGAAGGGCGATGAGGAGCGGATTCGCGACGGCGGCTGCGAGGCCTATATCGCCAAGCCGATCTCGGTCGCCACCTTCCTGCAGACCGTGCAACGTTTTCTCAGTTAGCCCATGCCGGGACGCGTTCTCGTCGTCGACGACGTCACGCCCAACGTCAAGTTGCTGGAGGCGAAGCTCGGCGCCGAGTACTTCGAGGTGCTGGCGGCGAGCAATGGCGCGGAAGCGATCGAGATCGCGCGCAAGGAAGCTCCCGACATCATCCTGCTCGACATCATGATGCCGGGAATGGATGGGTTCGAAGTGTGCCGGCGCCTCAAGGCCGATGCCGCCACCCAGCATATTCCCATCATCATGGTCACCGCCTTGAGCGACGTTGCCGATCGGGTGCGCGGGCTTGAGGCCGGGGCCGACGATTTCCTCACCAAGCCGGTCCGAGACATCGCGCTTTTCGCCCGGGTGCGCTCGCTCGTTCGCCTGAAGATGCTCATGGACGAGTGGCGTTCGCGCGAGCAGACCTCCGCCAGCTTCGGCGTGCTGCCGCCCGATCCCATCCTCCAGGAGGAGGACTACGGCCGGGCTCGGGTGCTCATCTGCGAGGATAGCCCGATCGAGATCACCAATATGCGCGAGGTTCTGTCGCGCGACGGCAATCAGCTCGCCTTCGTCGCCAGCATGCGCCAAGCGCTCGAGGCGATGGCGCGGCAGGACTTCGACCTGGTGGTGGCGGAGCTCAACGTCGGCGAGGACGACGCGCTGCGGCTGTGCTCGCAGCTTCGCTCCAACGAGCCGACCCGGCACACGCCGATTCTGCTGATCGGCGAAGAAGAGCAGACCCAGCGCCTGACCAAGGGTCTCGACCTCGGCGCCAACGACTACGTGATCAAGCCGATCGATCGCAACGAGCTGTTGGCGCGGGTGCGCACGCAGCTTCGCCGCCGGCGCTATCAGGACCGGCTGCGCGCCAACTATCAGCGCAGCCTTGCCGTCGCCCTCATCGATCAGCTGACCGGCGTCTACAACCGCAACTATCTGCTGATCCACCTCTCAGGCCTGATGCAGCGCACGATGGCGAGCGGCAAGCCCTTGGCCATGCTGCTGGTGGATGTGGACTACTTCAAGCAGGTGAACGACACCCACGGGCATGCCGCGGGCGACCAGGTGCTGCGCGAGCTGGCGACCCGGATGAGCCATTTCACCCGCAACTTCGACACGGTCGCGCGCTATGGCGGCGAGGAGTTCGTGGTGGTGATGCCGGACACCAATCCGGACCTGGCGATGCTGGTGGCCGAGCGGCTCCGCCAGCGTATCGAGGACGTGCCGGTGATCCTGCGCGACACTGGGGCCGCGGTCACCGTTTCGGTGAGCATCGGAGTGGCGCACGCGCTCGGCACCGGCGACACGCCCGACGAGCTGGTCAAGCGCGCCGATCAGGCGCTCTACGCCGCCAAGCGCCAGGGGCGCAATCGCGTCCGGCTGTTCCAGCCTTCGACGGCAGCCTAGGCGCCGCCTCGTCCGACCCTATTTAATCTTGGCTTCCTTGAACGCGACGTGCTTGCGCGCGATCGGGTCGTACTTCTTGAATTCGAGCTTTTCCGTGCTGTTACGCGGGTTCTTCTTGGTCACGTAGTAGAAGCCCGTGTCCGCAGTGCTCTGCAGCTTGATCAGAATCGTGGTCGGCTTGGCCATGGGTGTCGCTCTCAGCCTCGGTCCGGAGGCGCTGGAGAATAGCCAGGGCCGCCCTCCTGTCAAGCTTTGGCCCCGGCCCATGCCGCAGCCGGGCCGGATTCCCGTGGCATTCGAAAGCCCTGGGCGTATATCCGTGGCCGCGAGCCCTGTATAGTCTCGCCCGCTTCGATCGCACCAATCGGCTCAAGGATCCGCCTCCCCCCGTGTCCGTCGCCAGCATGACCGGATTTGCCCGCGCCGAGGGAACCGCCGCCGATCTCACCTGGGTCTGGGAATTGAAATCCGTGAACGGCCGCACGCTTGACGTGCGCTGCCGGCTGCCCCCCGGGCTGGACCGGCTGGAGCCGGTCGTGAGAGCGGGAATCGGCAAACCGCTGAAGCGGGGCAATGTCTCGGTCAACCTCGCCATCCAGCGCGCCAGCGGCCAGGCGCCGCTCGCCATCAACCGGGCGGCACTC
Organism: Pseudomonadota bacterium; assembly: GCA_016195085.1. Classification (NCBI taxonomy): domain Bacteria; kingdom Pseudomonadati; phylum Pseudomonadota; species Pseudomonadota bacterium. Next base: position 9,796 of record JACQAG010000003.1, read on the forward strand.
GACCGGGTGCTGGCCTTGCAGAGCGAGCTTTCCGGCCTCGTCGACTCCGCGCCTCCGCGGCTGGAAGCCCTCCTCGCGGTTCCTGGCGTGGTCGAGCGCGGCTCGGGAGACGGATTGGCCGATCCGGGACTGGATCGGGAGCTGGTCGAGGGGTTCTCGCGCGCGCTCGCCCAGCTCGTCGGCGCCAGGCTGGAGGAGGGTGCGCGCCTCGTCGTCGTGCTGAATGGCCAGCTGGCGGAGATCGAGCGGCTGATGACGGCGGCCGGCGCCTTGGTCCAGCAGAAGCCGGAGGCGATGCGCGAGCGCCTTGCGAGCCAGCTGGCGCAGCTCTTGGAGGCGAAGCCGCCGGTCTCCGAAGAACGGCTGGCGCAGGAATTGGCGCTGCTCGCGGTCAAGGGCGATGTGCGCGAGGAGCTGGATCGCCTGGGCTCGCACCTGGCCCAGGCGCGTGAGCTCCTGGCCGCTGGCGGGGCGGTCGGCCGGCGCCTCGATTTCCTCTGCCAAGAGTTCAACCGCGAGGCCAATACGCTCTGCTCGAAATCGACCGAAGTCGGGTTGACGCGCTTGGGGCTCGACCTCAAGACCGTGATCGACCAGCTGCGCGAGCAAGTGCAAAACCTCGAGTGACGCGGATGCCCGGCTTCGCCATCTCACGACGCGGCTTGATGCTGGTCTTGTCCTCGCCCTCGGGGGCGGGAAAGACCTCGATTGCGCGTCGGCTGCTGGCATCAGACCCGGCCATCCAACTCTCGGTCTCGGTGACCACGCGCCCGAAGCGCCCTGGCGAGGTTGCCGGCAAGGACTACCATTTCATCGAGCGAACCGAATTCGACCTGATGGTGAATCGACGCCAGCTCTTGGAGCACGCCAAGGTGTTCGACCATTACTACGGCACGCCGCGGGCTCCGGTGGAGGCGGCCCTGGCCTCGGGGCGCGACATGCTGTTCGACATCGACTGGCAGGGCACGCAACAGCTGGCGCAGAACGCCCGCGACGACTTGGTGAGTGTCTTCATCCTGCCGCCGTCGACGGCAGAGCTCGAGCGCCGCCTGCTCGCCCGCGCGCAGGACAGCCCGAGCGTCGTCGCCCGTCGCATGGCCAAGGCCTCCGATGAAATGAGCCACTGGGCCGAGTACGACTACATCATCCTCAACACCGAGCTCGAACGCAGCGTCGCCAGCGTCCTGACGATCCTTTCCGCCGAACGCCTGCGCCGGCAGCGACAGATCGGCCTGACCGATTTCGTGAAGGGGCTGCGCGAGGGGCGTTAGGGTGCGGCCGCCGCCTTCCGCCGCGCCTCCAGACCCCGCGCCAGCCGGCAGAACTGCTCGACCGACAGCATTTCCGCCCTGAGCGTCGGCTCGATGCCGGCGGATGCCAGCAACGCCTCCGCATCGCCGAGGGCGCGCAGGCTCTGCCGCAGCATCTTGCGGCGCTGACCAAAGGCGGCGGCCGTCACCGTCTCCAGCAGCTCTTGATCGGCTGCCGCGGCCGGCTTCGAAGGCGGGCGGAGCTGGACCAAGGTGGATGTGACCTTGGGCGGAGGGGTGAAGGCGCGCGCCGGGATATCGAAGAGCTGACGCACCTCGGCCCGCCATTGCGCCAGAATGGATAGCCGCCCATAGGCGCCGGTGCCCGCTCGGGCGGCGAGCCGCTGCGCCACCTCCTTCTGGAACAAGAGGGTCAGGCTCTCGAAGGCATCGATGTGGCCAAGCCAGCCGATCAGCAACGGCGTTGCCACGTTGTAGGGAAGGTTTGCAACGACGCGCCGCGGAGCCGGGCCAAGGGCGGCAGCGTCCACGGCGAGCGCGTCGCCCTCGATCAGGCTGAGCCGGCCATGCGCGGCCTCGACCAAGGGCGCCAGCGCCGCGATGGCGCGCCGGTCGCGCTCGATGGCAACGACCCGTGCGGCGCCGGCAGCGAGCAGAGCGCGGGTCAGCCCCCCGGGGCCGGGCCCCACCTCGATGGTGGTGCCGGAGCCGAGATCGCCCGCAGCCCGCGCGATCCGGCCGGTCAAGTTGAGGTCGAGGAGAAAATTCTGTCCGAGCGCTCGTCTGGCGCTCAACCCATGCTCGCGAATGACTTCGCGCAGCGGCGGCAGCTTGGCGAGCGCCTCGCGCTCAGCCTCGGATGGCGACACGCGGCCTGTGCTCGACCGAAGCCTGCCCACGACGGCGGTTTTCCGCCATCGAGGCGGCCAAGCGGATTGCCGCAAGCAGGCTCTCGGCATTGGCAGTGCCGGTGCCGGCAATGTCAAAGGCGGTGCCGTGATCGGGGGAGGTGCGCACGAAGGGCAATCCCAGCGTGACGTTGACGCCGCCAAAGAAATCCAACGTCTTCAACGGGATGAGCGCTTGGTCGTGATACATGCACAAGGCCGCGTCATAGTGCCGGCGGGCCTCGGCATGGAACATGGCGTCGGGCGGCAACGGCCCCATGGCGTCGATGCCGTGACGCTGCAGCTCGGCCACCGCCGGGGCGACGATGTCGATGTCCTCGCGGCCCAGCGCGCCGCCTTCGCCGGCGTGGGGATTGAGGCCGGCGACACCCAGCCTGGGCGCCTCGATCCCAAAGCTCAGCCGGAGACCCTCGGCGGCAATCCGGCCGATCTCGACGATCTTCCGGGTCGTCAGCGATTGGATCGCTTGGCGGAGCGACACATGGATGCTGACCGGCACCACCCGAAGCTCGGGAGAAGCCAGCATCATCACCGGGGTCGGCGGGGTTCCCCCGGGCGCCGCGAGCTCGGCCAGGTATTCGGTGTGCCCGGGATGGCGAAAGCCCGACTGGTACAGCACCTGCTTGTTGATCGGGTTGGTTACCATCGCCGCCGCAACCCCGGCGGTGACAAGGTCCACGGCGCGGGCGATCGAGGCCAGCACCGCGGCGGCATTCTGAGGGTCAGGCCGGCCGGGGACGGAGGGACGCGCCAGCGCCAGCGGCAGGACCGGCAGGGCTCGAGCGAAAACCGCATGGGCGCGCTCGGGCGCCTCGATCGCCTCCACCGAAGCGGCCATTCCGGTTCGACGCGCCAGATCTGCCAACCGCGCGGGGTCGTCCAAGACGAAAAACACCGGCAGGTCCGGCGTTCGTCGCAGCCATGCCTTGAGCGTGATCTCGCCGCCGATCCCGGCGGGCTCGCCCATGGTGACGGCGAGCGGCAGCGCCATATCAGCCGCGCACATCCAGAAATGCGCCGCGGCGCAGATCGCGCATATAGCGCCGCACGATGACGCTGAGCTTGCCCCTAAACAGCTGCTCGTGGACGTCGTCGCGACTCGGCGCATTGGAGGATGCCGCGCTGCGTTCGCACACCATGAGCACGGCCACACCCGTCGGCATGCGCACGGCGGGGCTGACCTTGCCGGGCTTCAGATCCGCGACAACGGCCCGCAGTCCGGGGTTGAGCTCGCCGATCTTGAACCGACCGAGCGCGCTCGGCGCCGGGGATTTTGCGGCTTCCGCCAACCGATCCATGTCCTCGCAGCTCTTCGCTTGTTGGGCGATGGCCTCAACCTCTTTGCTCTTCGCCTCGACCGCCTCCGGGCCGCTGCTGGCCTCGACCGGCAGCAGCACCTGCGTGAGGCGCACGACGGCGTCATCGGGTTGTGCTGCGAGGATCGTCCGCTGGTCGCGCAGTTGAACAATTTGGAAGCCGTTGAGGGTGCGGATCGGATTGGACACCTCTCCCGGTTTCATGTCGTGCAGCGCCTGCATGATCACCGGCTCGATCTGGTCCTCCAGGATCCAGCCGACCTCGCCGCCGATCGCGGCGCTTGCGGCGGCGGACATCTGCCTTGCCACGGCGGAGAAGTTCCCGCCGCCGCGAATCTGCTCGGCCAGCTGCTGCGCGCTCTGCCGGACCTCGTCTTCGCGCCGAGGTTCGTCCACGGGCAGCAGGATCTCCGCGATGTTGTATTCGGGAAGGTTCTGCGAGCGCTCGATATTGGCTATGACCTCGTCGACCTCGTCCTCGCCGACCTGGACCGAAGGGGTGAGCTGCTGCCGCACCACCTTCGTCCAAGCGACGGACGCGCGCAGCTGGGTCATCACCGCATTCTTGTCGAGGCCTCTGTCCGCCAGCATGGATTCGAACGAATCCGCGGCCATGTTGTTGGATCCCTCGATCCGGTGCACCGCGTCGGTCAAATCCTGCTCAGTGACGGCGATATTGAGACGTTTTGCCTCCTGCAGTTGCAGACGCTCGTCGATCAGGTTGCGCAGCACCTGCAAGGAAATGCGCTGACGCTCCTGGCGGGTGTCGGGTATGCCGCTGGTCACCATCACCAGCCGCAGTCGGCTATCCAGGTCGCGCGCGGAGATGGCTTCGTCGTTGACGACGGCGGCGATCCGGAGCTCATCCTGCGCGCCGGCGTCGCGCGGCGGGATCCCGGCCAGCAGCAGGGCGCCCAGAACCATCGCCTGGCCATATCGGCCGGTACAAATGCCAAGTCTTCGGGCGCTCATGAGCGCGGCTCCCTCTTCGGACAAGCGGTCCCTCCTACGAGACTGGTAGCTCTCGGCGGCAATCGAGACAACACTTTCGTTTTGGCCCCGTCGGGTTCAGTTCCCGATTGCCGGACCGCGCGCGTCGACTTCGCCCAGATACTTGAAATACATCCGGAAGAACAGCGTGTTGTCGGGCTTGAGCGTGCCGTTGGTGGTGAACCGGCGGCTGTAGTCGACGGCGAAGACGAAGCACTCGTCCGAATAGGCGATCCTGAGGGCCAAAGCGCGGGTCTGGCCTTCGGCCGCCGTCAGGTCGCGCACGATCGAGCCCGAGGTGGACCAGTACTGGCCGAGGCGCAGGCTGGCGCTTGTGGAAATCTCGCGGACCTGGTTGAGGGTCGGTAGGTCCGCGTTGCGAGCCGCCTGGACATAGGTAACCGCCAGCCTGAAGGAGCTGGGGCCGCCGACGACGGCAACTTCGTTGCGGCGGAACGCGAGATTCTTGCGGTCCAGGCGGAAGCGATAGGCGAGGTCGAGATAGCTGCTGGGCGAGACGATGAGCCGGCCGACATAGTCGGAAAGGTTGCCATAGGCGCCGGTGCCGAGGGTGAATGCGGGATCGCGCTGCAGGCTGTAGCTTTGACCGAGGAAGAACGAGCTCCGCGCGCCGCCGTCGCCGTAAAGCCCGAAGTCGGCTCCGTAATCAATGCGTTGACCGGTTGCCAGGCGGTCGGTCCCGGCAAAACGGTTCGGCCGGAAGAGGTTGGTGTCGTCGAGCTCGAAGGCGAGGCTGTCCTCGTTTGGTATCTTTGCTGGGTTGCCGCCGACCGGTGCGGCCACGAACTGCGCGATCGGCTCGATGACCTCGCGCAGCCCGCCGCCGCTGCGCACCCAGGGATAACGCCAATTGAACGCCAGCTGCGGCATCGCCCGGCCGGTCGCGCCATTGAGGCTCGGGCGTGCCGAGCCGGATGGGTTGGGCACGTCATTGACGTAATAGGCATCCGTATAGAGGAACGCGGAGAGGCTATAGATCTCTCCCGACGGTGCCGTATAGGGCAGCGACCAGCCGCTGGTGAGCCCCAATCGGCGGCTGTCGGCGCCGACGTCGCGGCTGAGCGACAATGCGTTGGCGTTCACGGTGAACCGTCCGCCATAGGGATCGGGCTGCCCCTGGAAGGAATACAAGGCGTAGGGAGCCACGAGCGGGGTCTGGCTGCGATTTTGGTTGGCGCGCAGATCCTCGAAGGCAAAGGCGTTCACCGCCGCATAGTTGCGGTCCTGGAAGCCTTCGGCGAAGGCGCGGCTGGTGAGCACCTCGGGATTGCCCAGGCGGTAGCGGGCGAGATACAGCCGGTCGGTGGAGCGCTGCACCTGCATTCCGGCGCGCCAGATGTCGTTGATGTCCATGCGCGCCAAGGCGTCGACATTTCCTTGGAAATTCTTCGAGCCGATCTTGACGCCGTTCTCGCGCTCATCGACCCACGCGCCGCTGCCTTTTAGATCGATGTCGGCATTGCCGAAGCGCTGGCGGTATTGGCCGATCAGCATCGATCCGTCCGCGGTGTAGATGACGGGCTCCAGCATGACGTCGCGATTGAGATCGAGCCCCCAGTAGTAAGGGACCCCGATAATCTCGCCGACATCGCTGCCGCGGGCGATCCGCGGCGCCAGGATGCCGGAGCGCTGCCGGACGGTCGGATCGGGGTGGCGGAAATAAGGCAGGTAGGCGACGGGTATGCCGAACATCTCCAGAGTGGCGTCGTCATACTCGATGTCGCGCGCCTCCTCGTCGTGGACGATCCTGACCGCCTTGATCTGCCACAGGGGCGGCGCGCTCGGATTGTCCGGGCAGAGTGCGCAAGGGGAAAAGACGCCGCGGCTCATCTCCTTGCGGTTGCCATCGACCCGCCTTGCCATGTTTCCGGCGAGGCGGCTGTTGTCGTTGAGGAGCGCGCGTATGTTCTGGATGATGCCGTCGCGCATATTGTCGGTGAGCTCGAGATAGTCGGCGAACAGCACTTCGCCGGTCGGCTCGAGCAGGCTCACATGGCCGGAAGCGGTCACCGTGTCGGTCTTCTCGTTGTAGCTCACGGTATCGGCCAGCAGAACGCGATCGCCCTGGGAAATCTCGACGCTTCCGGTCGCCGCGACGGCGCCCAGCTCCTGATAGTGCGTCACCTGGTCGGCGCTGAGCAGGACCGGCAGGTTGAGATTCTGCGGCGCCAGCCGCAACTGCGGCGTCGGGATGTTCAGCCGCTGCGCTTCAGCGGATACGGTCGTCAGGACCCAAGCAAGGCACGCGGTCGCCAGCAACCTCCCGATCCACCCCCCCATCGGGCTCATCCGTCTTCGACGTGCAGCAAGACGGCGAGGCCGAACAGCATCGCCACGGTCGCCGGCGTCCAGGCCGCCAGCTCCACCGGCAGGCGCGCCGACAGGCCGAGGGCAAATACCAGATCGGACAGGAAGTAGATGAGAAAGCCGGTGAAGATACCGGTGGCGGCGACCGCCAGGGTCCCGCCTCGGCGGATCATGCGCAGCGAGAACACCGCGGCGATCAGCACCATGGCCGCGAGCAGGGCTGGGCTCGCCAGCAGCGAGTGCAGGTATAGCCGGTGCCGCGTCCCCGAGAAGCCCGCCCGCTCGAGCACGTCGATGAACGCCGGCAGGTCCCAGAACGACATGGTCTCGGGCGCAGCGAAGCTGTCCTGGATGTTCTCGACGGTGAGATCGGTCACCAGATTATAGTGGTCGTGATGCACCGGGGGATGGTCGCCCAGCACGATATCGGCGTCGTCGATCAGCCAGTACCCGCCATCGAGACGCGCCTGCTTGGCATCGATACGCCCGATATAACGGTCCTGGCCCTCGAACAGATAAACCGTGATATCGAACAGCTGCATATTCTGCTGGGCCACCCCCTGGGCGTGGACGATCGAGTGGTCCGGGCCATTTGCCTGCCGGAGCCACAGGCCGGTCTCGGAGACGGCGAGCAGGCTGGTGCGGCCGCGGAAGATCTGGCTCTCCAGCGCCTCGTAACGCTGGGTCATGACGGAGGCGACCGGATTGAAGATCGTCATCCGGAACACGCCGATGAGAAGCGCCACCACCAGCGCCGGAAACAGGAACTGCCAGACCGATACGCCGGCGGCCCGGGCGACCACCAGCTCCTGGGTTCGGGTCAAGCGCCAATAGGTCAGCATCGCGCCGAACAGCACCGCAAATGGCAGCATGGTTTGCGCGGTGTTCGGCAGCTTCAACAGCGCCATCTCGATGTTGACCGCGAAGCTCGCCTGCTCGCGCGTGGCGGTACGGCGCAGCAGCTCGATCAGGTCGAAGACGAAGATCAGGGCCAAAAGCGAGGTGAACACCGTGGCGAAGGAGCTGAAGAACCGCTTGCCGATATAGGTGGTGAGGGTCTTGGAAAGACGCATTGGCGCGCTATTCCGCCGGAACCGGCTCCGCCACCGTCCGGCGGCGGCGGCGCGGCGCCAGGATGAGGTAGACGCTGGCGATGCTGGGCAGGATCACGCTCGCATACATGAGCGGCACCATGCCGAGCTCGCGCGTGGCGAGATGGGTGGCGCCGAGATTGAGCGCCTGGCTGGCGATCACGGCCAGAACCGCGCCCAGGATGCGGTCTAGCTGACCGCGTCGATTGAACTCGCCGGTCAAGAGCGCGGCGAGCGCGATGAGCGCGTAGGAGAGGCAGAAGAGGGGCGTGACGATCCGCTGATGCGCCTCGGCGATGAACTTGTTGTACATCGTGGGATCGGTCTGCGGCGAGACATCGGGGCTGAGCAGCTCGCCGAGGAAGCGCTCCCTGGGCTCGCGCCAGCGCAGAGCGGCGGAATTCGGCTGCAATCTGCCGAGGTCGACGATGTAGCGGTCGAAGTAGAGCACGCGGGCAGAGCTGCCCTCGCGCTGCTCCTGCCGGTTGCCGTTGATCAGGAGTACGCGCGGGCCTTCGGCGGTCCGCACCAGCGCGCCCCGCTCGGCGACCATCGTCACCGGCGCCCGCTGGTCGCGTCCGTCATAAACCAGCAGGCCCACGAGCTCGCCCGACTCCGAGCGCTGGCGCACATAGACCGTGAGGTTCTCCGATATCGTGCTGAAGACGCCCTCGCGCAGGATGGCGTTCGTGTATTCGTTGCGGATCTGATAGGTCAGCTCCTTGAAGCCGCCATGGGACAAAGGCGCGACGTAGAGGCTGAGCACGTAGCCGATGAGGGTCGCGCCCAGCGCCACGATCAAGGCGGGCAGCGCCAGCGTGCCGGGCGACACGCCCGAGGCGCGCATGACCACGAGCTCGCTATCCATGGTCATCTTGTTGTAGGTGAACGCGACGGCGGAAAACGTCGCCACCGGCAGAACCAAGGAGAAAAAATCCGGAAGCAGCAGCACCGCCATGTAGAGAAAGGTCGAGAGCGGAACGCCGCGGTTGACGATGTAGTCGATGAACCGCAACGCCTGAGTGAGCCAGATGGCGCAGGTCACCGAAGTCAGCACGAACAGGAGCGCCGTCAGCATCTGATACAGCGGATAGCGAATCATCCAGCGCACGGCGTGCTCCACAATATCAAGGCGGGGGCGCGACCCCAACCCGGGCGCTAAGCTACACTAGCCCTCGCCGGTCCGCCTCAACAATGGCCGTTGCGGCCGATCCGGCCGGAATGCGGCCGGCTCACGCGGCGGTCGCGGGCGCCCTGATGCGAAAAGCCGGCAGGCGAATCGTCGCAGTCGTGCCGCTTCCTGGCGAGCTCTCCAAAATCAGGTCGCCGCCATGGCGCTCCATGAGCCGCTTGGCGATCGGCAGTCCGAGCCCGGTTCCCGGCGTCTGTCGGCGCTGGGCGCCGGGGACCTGGCCGAACGGCTCGAGGGCGCGTTTGACGTCCGACGGCGATATACCGATGCCGGTGTCCTTCACCACGATGCTGGCGCCGCCATGCAGGTCGATGGCCGCCGAAATCGCGATCCGCCCGCCGGCCGGCGTGAACTTGATGGCGTTGAATAGGAGATTGAGGATGACACGCCCGATCGCCTCGGCATCGACAGCGACAAGGAATGGCGGCGCCGGCGGGGTGACTTGGAGCGTGAGGTTGCCCGCTCTGAGCTGGGGCTCCAGGACCGTGCAGCAGTCCCGGATCAGGGCCATCGGGTCATGCAGCGCTTCCTCAAGGTCGTATTTTCCGGCTTCGATCTTGGCAATGTCGAGCAGGTTGTTGACTAGGCCGAGGAGGCGCGACCCAGCCTCCGCGATGGTGCCGGCAAATTCGATGTAGCGCGGCTCACCGATCGGCCCGCAAGTCTGCTGACGGATCATGTCGGCGAAGCCAAGCATGGCATTCAAGGGCGTACGCAGCTCGTGGCTGATCGTCGCCACGAAGCCCGACTTGGCGTTGCTGGCGGCCTCGGCGCGCCGACGCGCCGCCTCCGCCGCCTCATGTGCGGCGGCAAGCTCGCGCTCCCAGACTTCGCGTACGCCGAGCATGCGCCATAGCAAGAACACCACCGCCCAGGTGGCGACGATCGCCACCGCCACCAGCACGGCGCCGTCGCGCGCGGCGATGCGCCATTCGGAGAGGATGGCGCTCTCCGACATCGAGACCGTGAGCACCAGCGGCAAGTCGCGAAACAGGCGGATGCTGACGACCCGCCCGAAACCGTCGATGCTATCGAAGGTTCGGAAGGTCCCCGATCGGCCGGAGGAAACATATTCGCGGAATAGCGGCTCGTCGGCGATCGACGATCCGATCAGCGCATCGAAGCTCGGATGCCGCGCCAGCAGCCGGCCGTCTCGAAGGAACAGGCTGACCACGCCCTTCGCCTGCACGTCGATCGAGCGGTACAATCTCTGGAAATACTCGGCATTCAGGCTCCCGATGATCACGCCGGCAAAATGCGACTCGCGGGTCTCCAGCCGCCGGCTCACTCCGATCGTCCAGTCGCCGGGCTGCGCAGACAGGATCAACAGTCCGACGAAAAGCCCATGGGCCGGGTCGGCGCGGTGGACGGTGAAGGCTTCGAGATCCGCGTAGTTTCGCTTCGGCGGCGTATAGGACTCGCCGCTGATAAGCACGCTTCCTGCCGCATCGGTCATCTCGATCCGCTGCAATGTCGGCGACATGCGCTGGATCTGCGAGAGTTGCGCCTGCGCCCTGACGAGGTCGCCAGGAAAGGTGATGCCGGGCGTCGTCGGGTCATCGTCGAGCGCTCTGAGGCCGAGATCGAGGCGGGTGAAGGTTTGGACGGCGTGCTCTTCAAGGGCCTCGGCCAATGTCTCGGTGGCGCGTCCGGCATCGGTCAGCGCGCGCTCTTGGGCGCTGCGCAGGTCGAGGATGAGGAGGCTCATGATGGCGAGGTTGGTGGCGATGCCGAGCGCCACGATCAACCAGCGCAGCTTCGCCGCCGATCGCACCTGAAGGAGGCCAGGCGTCCCCTCCTGGCGCGCACTCCTCGTCGGCGCGGCGTCCTCTCGATTTGCGTACATCTGGTGGCACCGGACCGACACGAACGGGCCCTGGCGCTTGCCCCCTCAATCCCCTGACGAGCTCCCTGGAAGAGCCCCGAAGCGGCCAATCTTGTCTAATTATTCGGCCATTGCCTAGCGCGGCTGGGCTCTCGCGGTCGCCGGGCGTTCATCCGGCGTTTATGTCAAGCGACCGCCTCAGTGCCGGCGAGCGTTCCAGGTGAACAGCGAGGTGAGCGCAAAGTTCCATAAGGCTCCCACGCTCGCTCCGGCGAGACCGGCGATCCACCATGACCCGGTCCGCTCGAACAACTGATCGGCGACGGCGACGCTGGCAACGGCACCGATGCTGCATACCAGGGCAAAGGAGCCAAGGCCGCGGAGCATCGCCCAGCCGCGAAGCCTCCGGTCGCTGTAGGTCAGCCAATTGTTGAGGAAGAAGTTGGAAACCATGGCGACGCCGGTGGCGACGGCTTGCGCCCAATCGAAGCCGAGCGTGGTGGCAAGCAGAACCGCCTTCAAGCTCACGAGATGGACGGCAAGGCCCGTCGCCCCGACCATGGCGAAGAGCACCAACCGGACCGGCACGAAGCGCCCGATCAGCTTGTCGGCGAGGAGAACGAAGTACTCGTAGATGACCAGCGCGTCGAGCTTGCTCTCGCCGTGGCGACGCTCGCGGAACTCATAGGGGAGCTCGTGTACGGCAAGCGGCCTTTCGGAGGCCGCGAGGATGTCGATGAGGATCTTCCAGCCGACGCCCGTCAGGCGACCGACGACGGCATCGAACACCTCGCGGCGGAGCATGAAATAACCGCTTGCGGGGTCGCTGAGCTCCGCCTTCAGGATCGTGCGGCCGGCGCCGGCAGCGGCCCGGCTCATGAACCGGCGCCAAGGCGAGAGACTCGTGCCGCTTCCGCCGGCGATATAGCGGCTGCCGACGACCACGTCAGCCGCCCGGCTTTGCAGGATCTCGAGCATGCGCGGCAGCATCGCTTCGTCATGCTGCAGATCGGCGTCCATGACCGCCACGAAGGGTGCCGAGCTCGCGAGGATCCCTTCGATGCAGGCAGAGGACAGTCCTCTGCGGTCGATGCGCTTGAGGCAGCGGATTTGCCGATCGCGCTGCGCGCGCGAGCGGATGTGCTCGGCGGTTCCATCGGGCGAATCGTCGTCGACGAAGATCACTTCCCATGCGGCGCCGGCAAGCGCCGCGCCGAGCCCGTCGAGCAGCGGATCGATGTTGGCGCGCTCGTTGAACGTCGGAATGACGATGCTGAGCTGGAGAGCTCCATCTTCGGCTTGGTTGGATCGAGTTGCGGCGACGGATCGCACGAGTGCGGTCATGAGCTGGGAGCGACGGTCGACTGCTGCCGATCGCAAAACGGTTCCGTCGGAAACTGCGCCATCCAGTCCCTACCGAGCCCGATGGTATAAGGCGAACGCGCCGTGATGGTCCAGCCGCCGGCGCCGTGCTCCAGCATTACCGCCTCGGGACCATCGGAGGCCAGCCCTATCCGGGCAGCACAGGTGACGATCGCCTTCTCGATACCGCGCGCCGGAAGCTCGGCGAGCGCTTTCGCCCCGCCTTCGCTGACGAGGGTAAATGCCAGCTCGCTGCGGCGCGGCGCGGTCAGCGCCAGGTAGCCGCGCAGATTGAGCAGCACCGTTCCATTGTCTCCAGGCGCGATCAGCGCCACCTGGTCGCCGTCGCGGAGCCGCTCGGCAAAGCGCTTGGCGAGGTCCCACAGCACCGGTTGCGGCATGGCGAGATCGAAGCGCACTTTCTTCAGGAAGATCAGCGGCGCCAGGAGCGTGACGGCGACCGCGAGCCGAGCCGCCCACGGGCTGACGCCCGGCCTGAGCCGGATCGGATAGGCCCGGTAGAACTCGCGAGCGCCTAAGGTCAGCGCCAGCATCATCAGCAACGACAGATGCGAGTTATAGCGGAAATAGGAATGCGCCTGGCGCCCGTCATCGTCGCCGAAATGCGCGACATAGGTGAAGACGAGGAAGGCGTTGAAGGCGAGAAAGGTGATCAGCACCAGCGCCAGTGCGCGCGATCCCTCCGACCACTCGCGTCGTCGCCGCCAAAGGAGAAAGCCGAGGGGCCCGGCTGCGATCAGGCAAACGAACAGGAACGACCGGTGCAAGATGATCGAGCCCATGCTGGCGAGGATTTCGGGGATGGCATCGGATTGCCACTCCGAGAGCGGCAGGAGCTTGAGCTCGCTTTCATGGAAGTGGCCGAACACGTAGATCCGCCAGAGCGCGTAGAACAGGGCCGCCGGCAGCATGGCGAGGCCGAGGTGGCGCCAGGCCCGCAGTGTTTGGACGCGCGGGTCGGCGAGCGCCAACAAGCCAAGACCGCCGGCAAGACTCCCGAACAGCGCGACGTTTGACTGGCGAATGTTGATGAAGGCGAGGAGGACCGCGCTCATCAGCCAGAGCTCGCGAGCCGCCGATCGCCGCTCCGCCCAGGCATCAAGAGCCCGCAGGCCAAGCCAAGCTGCGAGTGCCAGCGTCACCTCGGTGGTGGGCTCGCCCATGCTCGCCAGCGCCACTTTCGGCATGAATCCGGGATTGGCAAGAGTCGTCAACGCAAGTCCGAACGCCAACGCCACCCAGCCGGGCGGGCCCTGCGAGGCCTCAGGCGTGAGCAAGCGGGCAAGGAGCAGGGCGAAAGCGAGCTGGGCGAACACATTGAAATGCACGAGGCCGCCGGCGGGAAGGCCCGGCGTGATCAGGGAGGCGAGAAAGACTTCGAGCTGTTGGTTATAGGGGAGCGCCGGGAAGATCGAGATCGTCGCCACCGCATCGCGATCGGGCAACGCCGCGTGATCCACCAGAAAGGCCGCATTGGGCAGGAGATTGAGGAAGGTGTCGGGCAGGGCCGGACGCACGGTGATGATGATCGCCAGGAGCGGCAGCGCCAGCACGACCAGGCGGCCGAGGGCGGCCAGGTCAGAGGATCCGGGCCGCATGCCCGGAGCGGCGAGCGTCGCCATCGCCGCCCCGACCAGGGCCCATGCCGGCAGCTCCATCGACCAGGGCACGGCGATGCCCCAGAGCGTCAGCACCAGGCAGGCGATCCCCCAGCCGGCGAAAAGGCGCACCTCGAGCCGGACGGACGCGGGCGCGACGCCGCCGCCCAAAAGGGCAAGGACGGCGGTCGCAAACACGCTACCGGCGAAGGCCCAGAGATCGGCCAAGCTCGGCAGCAGCAGGGCGAGGAGCTGTGAGGTCGGCATGGTCCCTAGGAGGAGAGGTCGGCAACCCGTCGCCCCTGGCCGGCGGCGGCTTCTGCCGGCCCAGGATTCGCATCGAAAGCCCGGACTGATGGGTTCCGGGGCAGGGGAGGCTCCAACGGGAGCGTTGCTTATACGAGGCTAGGCCGGCTGTCCATGCGCGTCCGCACGCAGATCTGGCCAGCCAGCCCGATGCAGCCTGCTTTGCCATGCCGGCCGGTCTCGGATGCGCGATCACTGCCGGGCAAAGCCGCGATCCTGTTAATCTTCCGGTTGAATTCGCCGGCGCGTGGCGAGCGGCATCGCCGTCGAAGCGATTCGATCGCCTGGCGATTCTGGCGCACGCAAAAGCGCTTACCGCCGCGTCAGCCGATAGAGCTTGAATCTCGGCTGCTCGAAGATCGCTTCGATCCCCTCGCTGCGGGCGAGCACGAACGGGTCGTGATCGAGGAGGCAGATGTAGTCGAACTGCGCCAGCGCCGCCATGAGCTCTGGGCTCAGCACCGCTCCCCGCACGAGGCTGTCCCAAACGAAATCCGGTCGTACCGCATCGGCGAGCGCCTGGCTGGCAGGAGCGAGCCGCACGGGCTGTTGCGTGGGTGCGGCGAACAAGGTTGGAACGAGCGCATCCTTCGCCGTGACCCACTGCGTCGGCAGGTGCAGGATCGGCACCGTTCCGGTGCGCAAATGTGCCGCCGATGGCGGGAATCCCACGGCGACACGGCTTCCCGGAAGGACGAGCTCGAATGCCGGCGACAATGCCGCATAGATCCGGTCCGCATGCCGCCAGTGCTCGATGATGACGGCCATGCGCGTGACGAAGAGTAGGCTGGCGCCAGCGAAGATGAGCTGCCGCATCGCCCGCGACATCGCCTCCGTCGGCTCGCTCGCCGCGACCAGCGCCAGAACCAGCACGATGGGAATGCGCCGATCGACGTTGGCGGCCGTCATCATCATGCTCGGCATCAGGAGGTAAGCCGCGGTCAGCGCCGCCAAGGGCGCGATCATGGCCGGGGCGATGCGGATCAGGCCTTTCCAGCAGCCGACGGCGAAGGCGGCGAGCAGCAGGGCGAAGCTCGCGACGTCGAAGGCGCGGTTGTAGTTGTCGAGCACGGTGAAGATGAGGTCGAGTTTCCTCGAGGGATTGGCAAACACCCACGCGCCCTCGCCATGGGGCGAGAGCATGAAGAGGATCAACGGCGGGATTCCCGGCGCCGCCGCAATCGCCAGGCTGCGCAGAATTGCCGCCCATCCTCGGTTCGGCTCGCGCACGATCCGACCGAGCTCATAGCCCAGGACCAGGACGGCATAGACCGCGAAGGCGAAGAGATGGGCAAAGTAGAGGGCAACGCCAAAAGCAGTTGAGATCAGGATCTTCAACAACGCCCAGCGCCTGGTTTCGGGCACGGATATCCAGATGGCGAAGGCGAGGAGGCATAACCCTGCGCCGAACAGATAGTTGAGTAGACCGAGGAAGAGGATGCGATCGTAGAGGAACAGGAACGCGATCAGCGGCCAGAGCGAGGAGCGGCGCCAGAGCGCCCGGTGCAACAGCATCGATCCGCCGGCAAGGAGGGCGAAGGCGGCGCCAATGAAGGCGCGACCGGCCCACTCGAGCGGCATGAGCCGGGCGAGGCCGGGCACCACCAGATCCATGGCCAGGTTGGCAACCGGCTGCCAGTTCACCTCATAGAAACGCTGCAGTGCGGCTGAGGAGGGAAGGCTCGCCAGCACATGCATGCGGGCGAGGTGGTTGGGATAGTCCTGAATGGGCAAGGTGCGCACGAGCGCCAGCGGCGCCAGCGCCAGGCAGAGCGCGGCAAGGAAGCAGGCGATCGCGAGCAGCGCATTGCCGGGATCCCCGGACAAAGGTGTTGGCGTTCGGATTGGTTCGGTGCCTGGCTTCAATATTCGCATCCGCAAGTTCGGGCCCATCCAAACGCCGCCGCCGCGCTCGCGATGCGCGCCGCCGGCCCGACCCGATCGGCCAGGCGCCGCCGGCTTAGCATGGAAATGCGAAGAAATTCGACTTGTGAGCGTTCGTAGCCTCCTCCATGTTGAGCCGAGGCCGGCAATGAACGAATCATCTCCCTCGAATCGACCGCAGTCCCAGCCCCCACTCGCCGCGGGCGAGCACCCAGCCGCGGAGCGGCTTGCCCAGCGTCATCAAATCGCCGTGCTCATCCCATGTCGGGACGAGGCACGGACGATCGGCGCCGTCATCGCCGATTTTCGCAAGTCGCTGCCCGGCTCGGACATCTACGTCTACGACAACGGGTCCAGCGACGGCACCGCCGAGCACGCGCAGACCGCCGGCGCGTTGGTGCGCCACGAGCCTCTCCGCGGCAAGGGCAATGTCGTCCGCCGGATGTTTGCCGACGTGGAGGCGGAGGTCTATGTGCTCGTCGACGGCGACGACACTTACGATGCCGCCAGCGCGCCGGCGTTGATCCAGGCATTGCTGTCGGGGCCGCTCGACATGGTGAACGCCGCGCGCGTTCCTGTCGGCGTGGGCGCATACCGGCCTGGCCATCGCCTCGGCAACAGGGCGCTGACGCAGATCGTGGCCTGGGTGTTCGGCGACCGCTTCAGCGACATGCTATCGGGCTATCGCGTCATGTCGCGACGGTTCGTCAAGAGCTTCCCGGCTCTCTCCAGCGGCTTTGAGATCGAAACCGAGCTCACCGTGCATGCGCTCGAGCTCGGCATTTCAATCAGCGAGATGCCCGCACCCTATCGTGCCCGGCCGGAGGGATCGGCGAGCAAGCTGCGCACCGTCAGCGACGGCATCAGGATCTTGCGACTGATCGTCACCTTGGTGAAGGAGGAGCGGCCGTTCTCGTTCTTCGCGACGATCGCCGCCGGGCTCGCTTCCGTCTCGATCATCTTGGCATGGCCGGTCCTTCTAACCTATCTCGCGACCGGGCTCGTGCCTCGCCTGCCGACCGCCGTGCTCTCGACCGGGCTCATGCTGCTCGCCTCGCTCAGCCTTGCCTGCGGACTCATCCTCGACAGCACCGCACGAGCCCGCAAGGAGATGAAGCGCCTCAGCTACCTTGCCTTGCCCGCGCCGCATCCGTGATCCTTCCCGACCGAATGCAGCCGCCGCTCGTGCTCGTTCAGCTTTTCCGCTTCGCCGCGGTGGGCGCGGTCGGCTTCTTCGTCGACGCCGCGGTCTTGTATCTGCTGATCTACGGCGCCGGGCTCGGGCCGTTGCTGGCGCGGTTGCCTTCCTTCCTTGCCGCCTCGGCGGTCACCTGGATCGCCAATCGGACATGGACCTATGGCGGCGCGCATCCCGGCAGCATGGCAGCGCAGTGGGGGCGCTTCGTGCTGGTGAACGGCATCGGCGGCATCCTCAACTACGCCATCTACGCGCTGTGCTTGGCCGCTGAGCCGTTTCGCAGCCATCCCGTGCTCGCCGTGGCCGTCGGATCGTTGAGCGGCCTTGCCTGCAACTTCGCCGCCTCGCGGCGGTTCGTCTTCGGGCGGGGTTGACCGCATTGGGCGGGCAGTTCCTGCTGTTCTGGCCCGGATGGGACGGACTCCTCGGCGTCGCCGCGTCGGTTGCGGTGTTTCTCGGCTTTGCCGCGATCGGCTCGCGAGCCGGCAAGAGACGTTTCGCGGCCGCCGATGTCGTGGTCGGCTGGGGGGTCGGC
The DNA here is from genome assembly GCA_016195085.1 of Pseudomonadota bacterium. Taxonomy (NCBI): domain Bacteria; kingdom Pseudomonadati; phylum Pseudomonadota; species Pseudomonadota bacterium. Next base: position 27,621 of record JACQAG010000003.1, read on the forward strand.
GCGGGAGCGGTGACGCTTCTCGGCACGCTGAGCCATGGGCCGCTGACGCTCTGGGGTGGCGGATTGGCGGCCGTGGCGATCCTGGCGGCGGGCTGGCAGATCCGCCGCGGCGAGGCGATCGCCGGGGCCTGGCTGTGGCCCATCCTCGCGCTCATGCTGCCGCTCTTGCTGCTGGTGGCGGGCTCGGGCTTCACCAATTGGGATGATTTCACCCATTGGCTGCCGAATGCCGGCTATCTCTATCGCTTCGATGCCTTTCCCCGGGCCGATCTGCCGCCGAGCCCGTCGGTATCGCCGGCCTATCCCTACGGCCTCCCGCTCTGGAGCTTCTTCGTATCGGAGATTTCGGGGCGCTTCGTCGAGCGTGCAGGCGCGCTCGCCAATGTGCTGCTGCTCGGCGCCTTCGCCGCAATCTTGGCCGCCCTCATCGCCGAGCACGCCGGTATCGTGGAGACCCGCAGGACGCGCTGGGGTATCGCCGCCCTGGGACTTCTCGGCGCGAGCGCGCTCAATCCGGGGTTTGCTCCGAGCTTCGCCATCACCGCCTGGAGCGACAGCGCCACGTCGGTCGCGCTTGGCACGACCGGCGTGCTTGGCTGGCGGCTCTTGGAGCATTTGCGCGATCGCGACCGCGAGGCCGCGCGCATCCTCGCCTGGCAATTCGGCTTCGCTGCCACGGCGTTGGTCAACCTTCGTCAGGCGAACCCGGTGCTGCTGGTCCTTCTCATGATCGGCATCGGTCTCATCGTCCTGCGCGACCCGGAGCAGCGGCCGGCCCCATTCCTCAGGCTGCTGCCGATCATGCTGGGCCCACCCTTGTTGCTGACCCTCGCCTGGCGCCACTATGTCGCCGGCAACATTCCGGGTGGCGAGTTTCATTTCCTGCCGATCGCCGAATGGCGGCTGGCCGAGCTGCCCAAGATCCTGGACGGCGCCTTCCGGCAGAGCTATCCGAAGGCCTACTATTACGAGATGCTGGCCTTGAGCGCGCTCGGGCTGGCCGGCCTGTGGCGGCCGCATACCGCCTTCGCTCGGCTTGCGGCCCTCGTTGCCGTGGTCTTCCTCGGCTATGTCGGGTTTCTGCTATTCGCCTATGTGGCCGCAGCCTTTCCGGCGGTCGAAGCCGAGCGGGCCGCCTCCTTCTGGCGCTACAGCACCCATGCCGCACTTCTGGGAATGGCGGCGGCGGTCTACGGCCTCACGCAGCTCTGGAGCCGATGGCGGCGGCGGCGGGAATGGCCCACCGAGCCGGCAGGGATCGCGCTGGCGACGCTGGTTCCGCTCATGGTCCTGGTCTTTCCGTCCGCCTTGGTGCGCCCGGTCAGACCGGAAGAAGCCTTCATCCGCGGCATCGGCCATGAGCTCGCCGACTCGCTTCCCGCCGGAGCCAAGCTCGCCGTCATCCTGCCCGATGGGCTGGTCCATTACATGCTGAACTACGAGCTGATGCGGCTCGGGCGCGAGGATCGGGGGCTCAGCGCCTCGATGTATGTCGACGATTTCATGGGCGCGGAGATGCGGCAACGCCGGCTCATCGGCCTCGCCTCCGACGCCACGCTCCGCTACGCCTTCACCCTTGGCCGCTACCCTGAAGGTGTTCAGGCGCTGTCGGGCGATCTTGCCGCCAACGAGGCTGCCCTCTATGTGCGGGAGCCATCGGCCTGGCGGCTTGCCAGGCGCTGGCAGCGGCCGGCCCGCTAACCCCGGAAAGAGTTCCGATGCCCAGCGGCGACATCGCCCATCGCAACAATCTTGACCTGCTGCGACTGGTCTTCGCGATCACCGTCTTTCTGGTGCATGGATATGTGCTGTCGGGAAAACCCGAATTGAGCCTGCTCGGCACGGTGCTGTCGACGGACATCGCGGTGAAGTCATTTTTCGTCGTGAGCGGGTTGCTGATCTTCCGGAGCTACGAACGATCGAGCGGCCTCTTTTCCTATGCCGCGAAGCGAGCGCGGAGGATCTATCCCGCCTATGTCGCCTCGGTCCTGTTCTTTGCCGCGGTGCTCTACGCCGTCAGCGAGGCTTCGCCCGGCGCCTATTTCTCGGTGGCCTGGCTCAACTATGCGGCGTGGAACCTGGTGTTCCTCAACTTCCTCGATCCCCGGCTCCCGGGCGTGTTCGTCCACAATGCCTGGCAGGAGGTCAACGGCGCGCTATGGACGCTCAAAGTCGAAGTCATGTTCTACGCCGCGGTGCCGTTGATAATATTCATATTTCGACGTATAGGTGTGCTCGTCTCGATCGTGTTCCTCTATATCTCGTCCGTTGCCTACGCCTATGGGATGCTTCTTCTCTCAGGCCAATACGGGTCTCCGCTGCTCGCCACCTTGGCGCATCAACTTCCAGGGCAAATAAGTTACTTTGTTAGCGGCGCTTTTATTTATTATTACTTCGATATGTTAAAGAACATCATGCCGCAGGCGGCGATGGCGGCCATGGTTTTGCTCATCGTGGACAGCGTATCCGGCATTCATGTTTTTGAGCCCTTCGCCTTGGCAATCTTGATATCGACCGCCGCTTTTTACGTTTATTTGGGGAATTTCGGAAAATATGGAGATTTCTCTTTTGGTGTTTACATCATTCACTTTCCGATCTTGCAGGCTCTCGTGCAGCTCGGGCTCTTCGACTATTCGCCTTACGGCGCGCTCGCCTTGGCAGCGGGGTTGGTTGGAGGCGGCGCCTTTCTCCTGTGGCGTCTGGTGGAAGAGCCCTTCCTCGCCCGCGCGTCCCACTACATCGCGGCAACGGAGCCGGGCCGGGATGCTCCCAGAGCGGCCTCCTAAAGCGGGGCGGAGGATGACCGGATCGCCGAAGGAGATGGCGCCTCCGGCCGCAGCCGGTAGCCGCGGCGCGCTGCAGCCCAACCGAGTACGACGGCACCCAACGCGCCGAGATAGAGCCCGGCCAACGCGTCGCTGAGATAATGCTGGGTGATCACGACGCGGGATGCGGTCACGGCAAGGGCGAAGACGAGGTAGACCGGCCACGGCCGCGGCCACAGCACATACAGCGCCATCGCCAAGGCGCCGGCGGTGGTGGCGTGGCCGGAGGGAAACGACCAGAGATCGGCCGTGGTCGCCAACGGGTGAAAGCCGTGGAAATCTGCAGCGAACAGCAGTTTGGGCCGCGCCCGGCCGACGGCGATCTTGACGACATCGGCGGCAAGTCCGGTCCCGGCAACCGCTGCGAAGATATAGCCTGCCTGCAGCAATCTCTGCCGCCAGCGTTCGCGGATGGCCTCGTCCGTGCGGGTGCGGCGGATCCAGAGCGCGGCGAGTCCGACGACGCCGCTCGGAAACAGGTACCACCGCGCCTCGCCCAGGCGCGTGATCCACTGGAAGACCGGAACGACCGGGCCCGCATGCTCGCGCAGCAGCAGCGCCAGCGGCCGATCCAAGGCCAGCATGGCGGAGAGGATGATCGCGGCCGTGACCGCGGTCAGGGCGAGGAAGAGCCGGAATGCCCGTGCGTGCTCCGCTCCGTCCCTGAGCGCGACCGGCCAGAACCAGCGGAGCGACGCGGTCTCTAGGGCGCCTGACCGTAAAGTCTGAGGCTGATCCATTCCCCTCTGGAATAGTTGAAGCCCTCGAGGCTGTCGAGCACGCGGTAGGGCGTGCCGGCGGCATCGATGGCGCGCCGGAAGGCGCCATCCTCGCGGTCGCGGACCAGCGCCAGGTGGTCGTTCGCGGCGGCGAGATGCCGGGCGGCTGCCTCGGCGTCGAGGAACTTGAGGCGCGTGCCCACCAGAAACACGAGACTGGGCTCCGTGTAGCCGACACTGGCGATCGCGGCCGCACCCTCGGCCGAGCGGTTGTGGCGGGCAACGCTCTCTGCGGCGGCGCGGCTCACCCACAGCCCATCCAGCCGGGGAAGGACATGACCGAAGGTCCCGGCCAGGATCATGGCGGCACCGAGGAGCGCTATCGCCGAGGCCATCCGCCATCGCTTCCGGTACGCCAGGGTCGCGACCGCACCGGCGAGTGCGGTGGCAAGGAGAGCCAGTACGATTACGGCGGCGCCCACGGTGCTGTGGAGCAGCATCGCGAGACCGAGCGGGGCTGCGGCGATTGCCAGGGATATCACCAGCCACAGGGTGCCGATGGCCCGAGGCCAACGGTGCTCCAGCGGGGTCAAGGCACCGGCCGCCGCGCGCTGCACGAGATCTGCCGACAGCAACGCCAGCGCCGGATAGGTGGGCAGCACATAGCTCGGCAGCTTGGTCGGGACCAGCTCGAACATGACCCAGGCGGGAATGAGCCAGGCCAGGCAGAAGCGGACGGAAGGCTCGAGACGGCGCTGCCAGGCATGGATCAGTGCCGGCCAGGCGAAGAGCGAGGCCGGCCAGAACGCCAGCATCATCAAGACGAGGTAGTAGCCCGGCGGCGCGCCGTGGCCTTCCTGTCCCGAAACCAGCTTCGGCAAGAGATCGGTGGTCACGGCATCGGCAATGAACCCGCCATCGGTGGCGAAGCTGACGGCAATGAACCAGGGGGCCGCGATCGCGGCGGCGAGCGGCACGCCGATGATCGGCCGGAGCCGGCGCCAGAGGCCCCAGTCGCGATCCGTGACGGCGAGCGCCAGCAAGGTCAGGAGGCTGACCGCCGGTATCACCGGCCCCTTGATCAGGATCGCAACACCTTCGGCCGCCCAGAACATCAGAACCGGTCCGAGACGGCGCGGCGCTCCGCGGCGCGCTTCGAGATAGATCCGGCCGAGCGCTCCTTGCGAGGCGACGGCCGTCGCCAACAGGCACGCATCGGTATGCGCCTGCCTGGCGACGACCGCGAACAGCACCGAGGCGCCGAGAAAGCCGGTAGCCAGCAGAGCCGAGCGAGGCTCGAACAGGCGGCTGCCGGCGGTGTAGGTCAGCATGAGCGCCGCCAGCGCGCCCAGGAGCGAGGGTAGGCGATAAGGCCAGATCGCGGCCCCGGGAAAGAGGCCCGTGGCCCAGACCGAAGCCGCCTCCAGCCAATAGATTCCGACTGGCTTCTTGTGGCGGGGCTCCTCTTGAAAGCGGATGCGGACGAAATCGCCCGTTTCCAGCATCTGCTTGGCCGCCTGTGCATAGCGCGATTCATCGCGGTCGACCGGCGGCAGGCTGAGAATGCCCGGCGCCAGCGCCAGCCAGCCAAGCACGAGAATGACGAGATAGGGGAGCGGGCCCCGCGTGGAGCTGGGCAGGGGCAAGAGCGGCCTCGCGAGGGGTCGAGCGGGTTCGAGCATGCCCGAACCAGGGACACCCTGTTCGCAAGCCCGGCCGCTTCGCAAGCAGAAAAGCCCGGCCCCCCGCGCGGGTGCTTGGCCCGGGCAATCGGCGCCACTATCATTGACACCACCCACCGTTGCCCCTATCCCCAGATTCAACCGTCCATCAGCCCGTTTGCGGCAAGGCCGGAGCCCCCCGGAGGAAGCCATGCGCATCTCGTTCAGCAAACTAGAACTGCCCGTGAAGGGCGCTTTCGTCGTCGGCGCCTACGAGGGCAAGAAGCTCGCCGCCACCGCCCAGAAACTGGATCGCCGCACCCGCGGCGCACTGACGCGCGCCATGGCGGCGAGCCGGTTCACCGGCAAGGCGAAGCAGACGCTGTCGATCCTGGCGCCTTCGGGGGTGCGGTTGAACCGGATCGTCATCTTGGGCCTGGGCAAGGATCCAGGCAGCGCCAAAGGCAAGGACAATGCGGTCGATGAAGAGGCGGTGCTGGTTCGACTCGAGGCGCTGGGCGGGGCGCTCTACGCCGATCTGGCCCGTTCGGGCGAGAGCGACGTCACCGTCGCCCTCGATATCGAGGGCCCGGAAGCGGCGCATTGTGCCGTGCATGTCGCCTTCGGCGCTCGGCTCCGGTCCTATCGCTTCGACAAATACAAGACCAAGCAGAAGCCGGAGGATCGGCCCACGCTCGCGCGCCTCACCGTCCTCGTCGATGATTTCGCCACGGCGCGGAAGCTCTGGCCGACCCATGAGCGGTACGCGGAGTCCATCGAGTTCACCCGCGATCTCGTCTCCGAGCCCGGCAACATCATCTTTCCCAAGAGCCTGGCCGAGCAGTGCAAGAAGCTGGGCGAGGTGGGCGTCGCGGTCGAGGTGCTAGGCATCAAGGAGATGACCAAGCTCGGCATGGGGGCACTCCTCGGCGTCGGCCAAGGCAGCGCGCAGGAAAGCCAGCTCGTGGTCATGCAGTGGAAGGGTGCCGATGCGAAGACGAAGCCCATCGCCTTCGTCGGCAAGGGTGTCACCTTCGACACCGGCGGCATCTCGATCAAGCCAGCCCAGAACATGGAAGACATGAAGTGGGACATGGGTGGGTCCGGCACCGTGATCGGCCTCATGCGCCAGCTGGCCCAGCGCAAGGCGCGGGTCAATGCCGTCGGCATCGTCGGCCTGGTCGAGAACATGCCGTCCGCCACGGCGCAGCGGCCTGGCGACATCGTCAAGACCATGTCCGGGCAGACCGTGGAGGTGATCAACACCGACGCCGAGGGGCGTCTGGTTCTGGCCGACGCGCTTTGGTACTGCCAGGATCGCTTCAAGCCGCAATTCATGATCGACCTCGCCACGCTGACCGGTGCCATCATCATTTCGCTCGGCCATGAGCATGCCGGCCTGTTCTCCAACGACGACGAGCTGGCCGACCGGCTCATCGCGTCGGGCAAGGCGACGGGCGAGACCGTGTGGCGCATGCCCTTGGGCGAGGCCTACGACAAGGCGATCGACTCCGATGCGGCCGACATGAAGAACGTCGGCAACCGCGCCGGCGGCAGCATCACCGCGGCGCAGTTCATCCAGCGCTTCGTCAACAAGCTCCCCTGGGCGCATCTCGACATCGCCGGCATGGCCTGGTCGTCCAAGGACAAGCCCACGGTGCCGAAGGGGGCGACCGCGTTCGGGGTGCGTCTCCTGGATCGGCTGGTGGCGAAGTACTACGAGGCGAGCTGAACGCCGGCGGCGGCCGAGGCGCCGGCTGCAAGCTCGGAGCCATGACCGAGGTCAGCTTCTACCACCTGACCACCCGGCCCTTGGAATGGGCGCTGCCGCGTCTCTTGGAGAAGGTGGTGGCGACGGGCAAGCGGGCGGTCGTCATGGCGGGCTCGGAGGAACGGGTCGAGGCGCTCAACGCGCAGCTCTGGACCTATGACCCGGCCTCGTTCCTTCCCCATGGCAGTGTGCGCGACGGCACACCCGAAGAGCAGCCGATCTGGCTCACCCGGGCGGAAGAAAACCCGAACGGTGCCTCGATCCTGGTGCTGACCGACGGCGTGGCCTCGCCCGGGATCGGCGGCTTCGAGCGCTGCCTCGACCTCTTCGATGGAAACGATGCCGGCCAGCTCGCCGCCGCCCGCGAGCGCTGGGCCGTCGCCAAGGCGGCGGGCCATGCCGTCACCTATTGGCGGCAAACCGCCGCCGGCGGCTGGGAAAAGGGTTAACGGGACTAAACCAAAGTAAATAAAGGCTTACTAGCTCGGCCTCATACTTTCGACGGATGGTTCGGATGGTGCGGCCGCGGTTCTAATGCCGCCGGAGAGGAACCTCTTTCCCCGGAGACCGTATTGCCATGAGCACTATCAAGCTTGCGTCCGTGTCGACCAGCACGGGCCTCCTCGGCCGGCTATCGGCCAATGCCCTGTTGAAATCCACCATCGCCGTCATGGCGGCGGTGATCGTCGCGATGCTGGCGGCGAATACCTGGAGCTCCTGGCAGAGACTGACGGCGGCGGGGCGCATCCTCGCGGTAGCCGACGCTTCCGGCTACGCCTTCGTCGCGATGCATCGGATGCGCACCGACCGCTCCTCGACCTTCCGATCGATCAACTCGGATGAGCTGCTCGACAAGGACATGCAATCCTATATCCGCACCGCCCGCGAGGCCGAGATGCCGGCCGCCAGGGCGGTCGCCGAGCTGGCGGCTTCGCTCGACTTCACCGACCGGGCAACCTTGGTGCCCGAGCTGCAGCGCACGATCACCGCTCTGGATGCCCTGCAGAAGGAGTCCTGGGACGCCTTCACCAAGCCGAAGTCGGCGCGCCGCTTGGCCATGGCCAAGGAGTACATGGACGAGGGGACGAAGTTTCTGGAGATACTCGACAAGCTCTCCCAGCGGCTGTTCGCCTCGATCAAGAACAGCGACGCTCTCGTCGACCAGATGATGGAGATGAAGCAGCTGGCATGGCAGGTCCGCAATGCCGGCGGCGAGGCCTCGCTCATCATCTCGAATGGCCTCGTCAGCGGACGCCTTTCTCCTGAGGCCCAGCTGAAATACACCAGCTGGGTCGGCGCCTCCGAGGCCGCCTGGGCCGCACTCGAGGACATGGCGTTCGGCCGGGTGCTGCCGGCGCGGCTCGTGGACGCGATGGCCACCGCCAAGAAGGACTATTTCGGCCAGGACTATATTGCGACCCGCGATCGGATGCTGAACGCGCTGCTAAACGGCGAAAAGACCGAGTACACCGTCAACCAGTGGGCGCCGGTGACGGTCCCCCGGCTCACCACTCTGCAGACGGTGGCCGAAGGCGCCCTCGACGCCGCGAAGAACCACGCCCAAGGGCAGCGGTCGGCGGCCGAGCGCGACCTCGTCCTGCAGCTGACACTCCTCATCGGCGCGCTCGGCTTCGCGCTTGGCAGCATGATGGCGGTCAGCCGGCGCGTCATCGGTCCCTTGTCCCGCATCCGCGATGCCATGCTGAAAGTCGCCAGCGGCGATCTGGAGGCGGACGCCTCGTTCCCGGGTCGCCAGGACGAGATCGGTCAGCTCGCCGACGCCTTGGGCACCTTCAAGCAGAATGCGGTCGAGAAGGCCCGCATCGAGACCGAGCAGCGCGAGCGGCATGCCCAGGCGGCGTCGCGTCAGCAGTCCGTGGACGCCGCCATCGTCGCCTTCGAAGGCCAGATGCGCGAGGCGCTCGACGCCTTGGGCGGCGCTTCGGGCGAGATGCGCAAGACCTCGGACGGGCTCTCCAGCACCTCCGATCAGACCAATCGTCAGGTCAAGACCGCGGCGGCCGCAGCCGAGGAAGCTTCGAACAACGTGCAGACCGTGGCCGCGGCCTCCGAGGAGCTGAGTGCCTCCATCGCCGACATCGGCCAGCAGGTCTCGCGCGCGGCCAGCATCGCCAGCCGCGCGGTCGGCGAGGCGAAGCAGACGGACTCGACCGTGCAGGGGTTGACGGAGACCGCCGGCCGCATCGGCGAGGTGGTGAAGCTGATCAACGACATCGCCGGACAGACCAATCTGCTAGCGCTGAATGCGACCATCGAGGCGGCGCGTGCCGGCGAGGCAGGCAAGGGCTTCGCCGTGGTCGCGGCGGAAGTGAAGTCGCTCGCCAACCAGACCGCGAAGGCGACGGAGGACATCTCGGCGCAGATCACCGCCGTGCAGAACGTGACCAAGGAGACGGCGGAGTCGATCAAGCGGATCGGCAGCACCATCGGCGAGGTCAGCACCGTCGCCACCTCGATCGCCTCGGCGGTGGAGCAGCAGGGTGCGGCCACCCAGGAGATCGCCCGCAACATCCAGCAGGCCTCGCGCCGCACGAGCGATGTGTCGGAGAACGTCGCGGGCGTGACCGCCGGCGCCGATGCCACCGGCACCGCGGCGCATGGAGTGAAGTCGGCGGCCGAGGCCCTGGGTCAGCAGGCCGAGCGCCTCAGGAGCCAGGTCAGCGACTTCCTCGGCAAGATCCGCGCCGCCTGAGCCAGGGTCCTGGGAGGGGGCCCCTCGCCCCCTCCCAGAGCCGCTGGCGGTTAGCCGCTACCCGGCACCGCCGAGCCAGACGAACTTCACGACGAACAAGACCGCCAGGATGGCGATCGCCGGCTTGATGTCGCCCAATCTGCCGGCCAGCAGCTTGATCGCCACATAGCTGATGAAGCCGAAGGCGATGCCATGGGCGATCGAGAAGGAGAGCGGCATGGTGATCACCGTCACCATCGCCGGCACGTACTCGGTCACATCCTCCCAATCGAGATCGCGCAGGCTCGCCGACATCATGCAGGCGACGAAGAGCAGCGCCGGTGCGGTGGCGAAGGCCGGGATCGAGCCGGCCAACGGCGCTATGAACAGGCTGGCGAGGAACAGCACCGCCACCACCAGCGCGGTCAATCCGGTACGCCCGCCCGCTTTCACCCCGGCCGCGCTCTCGATGTAGCTGGTGGTCGTCGAGGTGCCGAGCAACGCGCCGGCCATGGCTGCGCCGCTGTCGCAGAGGAGCGCGCGGCCTATGCGCGGCAGCCGTCCGTCCTTGTCGAGCAGGCCCGCCCGCTGGGCGACGCCGATCAAGGTCCCGGTGTTGTCGAAGAGATCGACGAACAGGAATACGAACACGATGGAGACCAGTCCCAGATTGAGGGCGCCGGCAATGTCCATCTTGAACAGCGTGGGAGCGATGCTGGGCGGGATTGATACGATCCCACCCCAGGGTGTGAGCCCCAGCACCATGGCAACCGCGCTGACCGCGAGGATGGCGATGATGATCGCCCCGGGCACGCCCCGGTGGTCGAGCGCGATCATCAGCACAAACCCCAGAACGGCAAGCAGCACCTTGGACGAGTCGAGCGGAGCCAAGGTGACCAGGGTCACCGGATGGGCGGTGATGATGCCGGCATTCTCCAAGGCGATGATGCCGAGGAAGAGCCCGATGCCGGCGGAGATCGCCAGCTTGAGCGAGCGGGGAATGCTGTCGATGATCCATTCGCGGATGGGCGTGGCGCTGATGATGAAGAACAGCACGCCCGACAGGAACACCGCGCCCAGTGCTATTTCCCAACTGTGGCCCATGCCCTTGACCACGCCATAGGTGAAGTAGGCGTTGAGGCCCATGCCGGGCGCCAGAGCGATGGGGTAGTTGGCGATGAAAGCCATGGCCGCCGAGCCGATGGCTGCGGCAAGGCAGGTGGCGACGAACACGGCACCTCGGTCCATGCCCGCATCGGCCAGGATCAGCGGGTTGACGAAGATGATGTAGGCCATGGTGAGGAAGGTGGTCATCCCCGCCACCACTTCGGTGCGCGTATCGGTTCGATTGGCTTTCAGGTCAAACAGCTGCTCCAGCATGCTCCCCTCCACACCTTCCGGCGCATGGGCCCATGCGCCTCTTCTGCGACTCTAGGGTCGGGGGCGGGGAGGTCAATGATTCGCTGGCAAAGCGGCTGCCGAGGCCCGATGTTGCGCCGCGGGATTGACGCCGCTATAACCCCGCGACCTTGACCGCCGCCGCCCGAGCGATTCCATGGCCGTAGAACGCACGCTTTCGATCATCAAACCCGACGCAACCAAGCGCAACCTCACGGGCAAGGTCAACGCCGTGATTGAGGCGGCGGGGCTCCGCATCCTGGCGCAGAAGCGGCTTCGGCTCAGCCGCGCCGAGGCCGAGTCGTTCTATGCGGTGCACAAGGCGCGGCCGTTTTTCGCCGACCTCTGCAGCTTCATGATCTCGGGGCCCGTGGTGGCCCAGGTGCTGGAAGGCGAGGGCGCGGTGCAGAAATACCGCGACGTGATGGGGGCGACCGACCCGAAGAAGGCGGCGGACGGCACCATCCGCAAGCTTTATGCCGAATCGATCGAGGCCAACTCGGTGCACGGTTCGGACTCGCTCGCCAACGCCGCGAACGAGATTGCGTTCTTCTTTTCGGCTATCGAGATCGTCGGCTAGCCTCAAGGCCGGCCGATCTCGCCCGCGACGGGCGCCTCAGACAACGAAGATCGCGAGCAGGACGAGCACCAGGATGACGAAACCTGCAATATAGGTGCTGCCTTTTACGAAGGCATGCCAGGTCTCTACGTGACGTTTGACTTCAGCATCCATGGCGACGGTTCCCCGGGGTGGCTTCGCCATCCTATAACCCATCCGCAGCCACGAAGAAAAGGGTCGAGCGATGGCCGATAGGGCGAACGATCCCGGCCTGTTCGAGGGGACGGCCGAGTACTACGCCCGCTTCCGCGGCAGCTACCCCTCCGCCTTCATTAACCTGGTCGCTCATTGCTGCCGGCTGGATCGCAACGGCCGTTTGCTCGATCTCGGCTGCGGCCCCGGCCTGCTTGCCATCCCCTTCGCGCGCTGGGCCAGGGAGGTGGTCGGGCTCGATCCGGAGCCGGAAATGCTGAGTGCCGCCGCCGCATCGGCGAAGGAAGCGGAGGTCTTCAACATCCGCTTCGTGCGCGGCAGCTCCCGCGAGCTGGGGCCGCATCTAGGCCACTTCCGCCTGGTCACGATCGGGCGGGCCTTCCATTGGATGGACCGGGCGGCGACCCTGGCTTCCCTGCACGATCTCGTGATCCCGGGCGGCGCCGTCGCCATCATCGGCGAGGAGCGGGACCAGGATCCAAAATCCTGGCGCTCCATCATTCGCGAGGTGACGGATCGTCGCGGTGATCCGAAGAATGAGGGAACGCTGGAGCACGAGCGGCCGGGCTATGTCAGCCACGATCAGATTCTGGCGCGGTCCGCTTTCCGCGGCCCTGACTATCTCAGGTGGCCGTCGGCCCGGAGCTGGACCGTCGAAGAGATCATCGGCTATATCCGCTCGACTTCCACGGGTGCGCTTCGAAAGCGCGCCGGTACGACCGAAGCGTTCGAGGCCGAGGCGCGCCGGGCGCTCGCCGAAGCGGAGCCGTCCGGCCGGTTCATCGAGCGCTACCGCTTCAGCGCCAAGATCGGCTGGCGCGACTAGCTTCGCCTGACGCTCAGGCGTCGAGCCCGGGATTGACGAGCGCCGCCGCCGGCGTCACGGCGCCTTCGACGCTGACCCGGTCGCCCTCGATGCGCACCCGACCTTCCGCAAACATGCGCAGGGCCAGGGGATAGATCCTGTGCTCCTCGGCGAGCACGCGGGCGGACAGAGACTCCGGCGTGTCGTCGCCACGCACCGGGACCACGGCCTGGACCACGATCGGTCCGGCGTCCATCTCATGGCGCACGACATGCACGGTGCACCCGGTGAAGCGGCAGCCCGATTCCAGCACGCGCTCGTGCACGTGCAGGCCTTTGAAGGCCGGAAGCAGGGCCGGGTGGATGTTGATCATGCGGTCGCGCCAGAGCTCGACGAACGCCGCCGTGAATAGCCGCATGAATCCGGCGAGGCAAACCAGCTCCGTCCCGGCATCCTGAAGCCGCCGATTGATCTCGGCATCGAATGACGCGCGGTCGGAATAGTTCCGATGCGGAACGACGAGGCTCGGGATGCCGGCCTCATCCGCGCGGGCGAGGCCGCCGGCCTCGGGGCGATTGGAGATCACCAGCACGATCTCCGCCGGGGCTTTGGGCCCGGCACAGGCATCGATGAGCGCCTGAAGGTTGCTGCCGCTGCCAGAGATCAGCACGGCCACCTTCAGCCGTCCCATGCCGCCTCCAGATTCTTGAAGACGACCGGCGGCGCTCCGGCCGGGCGCGGGGCGAGCGTGCCGATCTTGAGCACCGTCTCGCCGGCGGCCGCGAGGACTGTCGCCGCCGCCTCGGCTTCGGTTGCCGCCACGATCAGCACCATGCCGATGCCGCAGTTGAAGGTGCGCGCCATCTCTCTGGGCTCGATCCCGCCTGTGCGCTGCAGCCAGCGGAACACCGGCGGGATTTGCCAGGCGGCGAAATCCAGGTGCAGGCCGAGCGCATCGGGATAGCTGCGCGGCGGATTCTCGATCAAGCCGCCACCGGTGATGTGGGCGAGACCCTTGATCGCACCCTTGCCGGCTCGGATCGCCGCCAGGCACGGCTTGACGTAGATCCGCGTCGGCGCCAGCAAGGCACGAGCGAGAGTCTCACCGGCGGCGAACGGCGCCGGGGCGTCATAGGCGAAATCCGATGCCTCCACGACGCGGCGCACCAGCGAGAAGCCGTTCGAATGCAATCCCGAGGAGGCAAGGCCGAGCACGATGTCGCCGGCTTCGGCTTTGCTGCCATCGATCACCTGGTCGCGCTCGACCGCGCCCACGGAGAAGCCGGCGAGGTCGAAGTCCTTGGCGGCGTAGAGGCCGGGCATCTCCGCGGTCTCGCCGCCGATGAGCGCGCAGCCGGCCTGGCGGCAGCCTTCGGCGATGCCGGCGATGACCGCGCGCGCGGCCGGCACCTCGAGCCGCCCGGTGGCGAAGTAGTCGAGAAAGATCAGGGGCTCGGCCCCCTGCACCACGAGGTCGTTGACGCACATCGCCACCAGGTCGATCCCGACCGTGTCCAGGATCCCGGTGTCGATGGCAATCTTGAGCTTGGTGCCGACGCCGTCGGTCGACGCAATGAGGATGGGATCCTTGTAGCCGGCCGCGCGCGGATCGAACGCGGCTCCGAACCCGCCGATCTCGCCATCGGCGCCGGGGCGCTTGGTCGAGCGGGTCAAGGGCTTGATCGCCTGAACCAGCGCCTCGCCGGCGTCGATGTCGACACCGGCCTTCCGGTAGTCGAGGCTGTTGCGACCGCGGGTTATGGCATCCTCGTGGGGGCTGGGTTATATGTGTGCGGCGCCCGACAATAAATCATCGCGGACGGTTTGCAATGGCGCTGGCCGGTGGCCGCCTTCGCTCGCTCTTTTGGTGCTTGCTGTTGGCAACCGCAGTGTGGTTGCCGGGCCCTATCCATGCGCAGATCGTGCCCGATCAGAGCGACGATCTGTTCACGGTCAGGAAGGTGCCGGTGGACGTGACCGCGGACACGGCGGCGGCTGCCAGCGTGCGGGCCCTGGCCGATGGCGAGCGGCTGGCGCTGCAGCGGCTCCTGGAGCGCTTGACCTCCCGCGCCGACGCCAAGCGCTGGCCGCGGCCGGACGATGCGCAGCTCGCGAGCTTGGTGCGGGCACTCGAGGTCGCCGACGAGCGGACCTCGACCGTGCGCTATCTCGCCAATCTGACCGTGCATTTCAATCGCCAGGCGGTCCGGCGAATGCTGAACGAGGCGGGTATCGGCCTCGTATCGGCACGCGCCCGGCCGGTCATCGTGCTGCCGGTCTATCGGCTGGCCGGAACATCGTCCTTGTGGGAGGACCCCAACCCCTGGCGGGCGACCTGGGCCGGCCATCCGCCCGGCGGAGGATTGGCGCCGGTGGTAGTGCCGATCGGCGATCTCGACGATGTGGCTGCGATCAATGCGGCTCAGGCTCTCGCCGGCGACGGCCAGCGCCTCGAGGCTATCGCCCGGCGATACGGCGCCGAGGGGACGGTCGTCGCCGTCGCCACCCTGGCGATCGATCAGGACAATGGCATGCCGCGCCTCGACCTGTCGGTGACCCGCTATTCCGGCGGTCGCGACAGCACCACGGTCACCTCGCTGACCGGCGTCAACCGCGATACCGTGGCGCCGCTGCTCGATCGCGGCGTGGATCAGGTCTTGAGCGATCTGGACGAGGCGTGGAAGGCCGACAACGCCCTCCAGTCCGCGGGCGAGGAGCAGCGGCTGGTGGCAACGGTCGGCTATGAGGGCGTGACGGAATGGCTGGAGCTGCGTCGGCGCCTCGGCCAGATCGCGGCGGTCAGGCGGGTGGACATCGTCCAATTCGGCCCGCACGAAGCCCGCCTCAATATCACGTTCTTCGGCGAAAATGCGCAGTTGCGCCAGCTCATCGCCCAGGCCGGCATCGAGAGCTTGGAGCGCGAGGAGGATCTGCAGCTGCGCCTTGCTCCCGGCGCATCGAGCCTGTCGGCGTCGGGCGGCGGAGCGCCCGCGACCATACCCGTCCAGAAGCCGTGATCCCTCGCGCCATCGCCGTGAGCTTGCCCAATCTGGTCACGCTGGTGCGCCTGCTCTGCGCACCGGTCGGCGTGTATCTGATGTTGAGCGGCAGCTGGACCGAGGCGTTCTGGGTGTTCCTGGCGGCGGCCTTGAGCGACGGCATCGACGGGTTGCTCGCTCGCTGGTTGCAAGCCGACACCATGCTGGGCCGCTATCTCGATCCCTTGGCCGACAAGACGTTGCTGGTCAGCGTCTACATCACCCTCAGCCAAGCAGGCCAGCTGCCGTTGTGGCTGGTGGTGCTCGTCGTCTCCCGCGACATGCTGATCATGGGTGGCGTCCTTCTCTTGCACATGGTCGGGCAACCGCCGCGCATGGCTCCCTTGCTGGTGAGCAAGGCCAACACGGTGGCGCAGATCGCGCTCGCCGGCATCGTGCTCGCCGACCTCGCCTTCCGCTTCCAGCTCGACGGCTCGATCCTGACGGGCATGATCGCATTGGTCGGGGTCAGCACCTCCGTCTCGGCGGCGGCCTATCTCGTCACCTGGGGCCGGCAACTGCTCGCGATCGAGTCATGACCTGGCGGCAAAGGCTGCTCGTCTGGCTGGCCGGCTTCGCCGGAGCGGTCTTCGTCGTCTACGAGTTGAGAAACGTGCTGCTGCCCTTCGTCGCCGGCATGGCGATCGCCTATCTGCTCGACCCGGTCGTCGACCGGCTGGAGCGGTGGCGGCTCGGGCGGACGCCGGCGAGCGTGCTGGCGCTGGTCGCCTTCCTGCTGGCGGCACTCGGCTCCCTGCTGCTGATCGTGCCGGTGATCGAGGCGCAAATCGTCGGATTGTTGGCACGGCTGCCCCAGCTCATCCAACGCGGCCGCGAACTGCTGGCGCCCGTCATCGAGGCAGCGCTCGCGCGCCTCGGCGAGGAGGACGGAAGGAAACTGCCGGAGCTCGCCAGCGGCTATGTCGGAGACGCCGCCCGCCTGGCGCTGGGCGCGGTCGTGGGATTGCTCTCGGGCGGTGCGGCGGTCGCCAACATCCTTTCGTTGCTGTTCATCATGCCGATCGTCTCCTTCTATCTGCTGCGCGATTGGGACCACATGATCGGGCGCATCGACGGCTGGCTGCCGCGCGCCAACGCCGAGACCATCCGTGCGCAGGCGCGGGAGATCGACGCGACGCTTTCGGGCTTCGTGCGCGGCCAGTCGCTGGTTTGCCTGGCGCTGGCCGGCTGGTATGCGATGGGCCTCAGCCTCGCCGGCCTGGATTTCGGCGTGCTCATCGGCGTATTCGTCGGTCTGCTCTCCTTCATCCCCTTGGTCGGCGCGCTCGTGGGCGGGGTGCTCTCGGTCGGGCTCGGCCTCATCCAGTTCGATCGCTGGACCGATGTCGCGTTGGTGGCCGGCGTCTTTGCCGTCGGCCAAGTGCTGGAGGGCCATGTGCTGGCGCCTCGGCTCATCGGCGACAAGGTGGGGCTGCATCCGGTCTGGATCATGTTCGCCTTGCTCGCCGGCGGCGCCCTTGCCGGCTTCCTGGGCGTGCTCCTGGCGGTACCGGCGGCGGCCGTCATCGGCGTCTTGGCCAGGTTCGCTCTCGCGCGCTATCTCGAGAGTCCGTTTTACCGCGAGCCGGCGCGACCGGATGATGGCGGATGACGCCGAAGCCGGCGGCGCAGCTCGTCCTCGATCTCGGCCATCGTCCGGCATTCGGGCTCGACGATTTCCTGGTGGCCGACCCGAACCGCGAGGCGGTGGCCTGGCTCGACCGATGGCCCGATTGGCCGGCGCCGGCGCTGGCGCTCTATGGCCCCGCCGGATCGGGCAAGAGCCATCTGGCGGAGGTCTGGCGGAGCCGGAGCCGGGCGCTTGGCTTTCGGCCGAGCGATCTCGAGGTCGCACGCGTGCCGGAGCTCGCTCACGCCGGTGCGGTCGTGCTCGACCCCATGGAGGGAGCGTTCGAGGAGCGGGCGCTGCTGCACCTCTACAACACCCTGGCGGAGCGCCGCGGGCATTTGCTGCTGGTCGCCCGCGAGCCGCCTTCGCGCTGGCCGGTCGGGCTCGCCGATCTCAAGTCGCGCCTGGGGGCGCTTCCGGCCGTGGCGGTGGGTGCCCCCGACGACACGCTGCTTGCAGCGGTCATGGTGAAACTGTTCAATGACCGGCAGCTCCATGTCGAGGCGGAGCTGGTGCGCTACCTGCTCCTGCGCCTGGAGCGGTCCTTCGCTGCGATCAGGGCGGCGGTGGCCAGCCTCGACCAATCGGCCCTGGAGCAGCAGCGGCCGGTGAACGTGGCGCTGGCACGGGAAATGTTGGGCCGGCTACAAGGCCCATAGAGCGGAGGGAATGCATGGATCTGGGGATCGGCGGCAAGACTGCGCTGGTGTGCGCGGCGAGCAGGGGGCTGGGCAAAGGCTGCGCCTTGGCGCTGGCGGCGGAGGGCGCCCATGTGGTGATCACCGCCCGCGGTGCGGATGCCCTGGAAGCGACCGCAGCCGAGATCCGCGGCAAGGGCGGCAAGGCCACGACCGTGGTCGGCGACATCACCACGCCCGAGGGCAGGGCAAAGGCGCTCGCCGCTTGCCCCAATCCCGACATCCTCGTCAACAACGCCGGCGGTCCGCCGCCCGGCGATTTCCGGCAATGGAGCCGGGAGGATTGGGTGAAGGCGCTCGACGCCAACATGCTGACCCCGATCGAGCTGATCAAGGCAACGCTGGACGGAATGATCCAGCGTCGCTTCGGACGGATCGTCAACATCACCTCCTCGTCGGTTCGGGCGCCGATCCCGCATCTCGGGCTTTCGAACGGTGCGCGCACCGGATTGACCGGGTTCGTCGCCGGCATCGCCCGCCAGAGCGCGCGGCACAACGTCACCATCAACGGTCTCTTGCCCGGCCCCTTCGCCACCGACCGGCTGCGTTCGACCACGGCGGCCTCGGCCAAGCAGCTCGGCCGCAGCTTCGAGGACGTCTATGCCGAGCGCATGCAGCAGAACCCGTCCGGCCGCTACGGCACCATCGAGGAGTTCGGCGCCGCCTGCGCCTTCCTATGCAGCCAGCATGCGGGCTACATCACCGGCCAGAACCTGCTCATCGACGGCGGCGGGGTCAACAGCTCGATCTAAGGCGCACCGTCCGTCAGACACAACCCGGGAGGTCCATCCATGACAGGCAAATACGTCACCGTCCGCGCCAAGGACGGCGGCAGCTTCAAGGCCTACGTGGCGACGCCGGAGAAGGGCAGCGGCCCCGGAATCGTCCTCCTGCAGGAGATCTTCGGCATCAACCGCTATATGCGCGATGTCGCCGACTACTATGCCGAAGAAGGCTATGTGGTGCTGACGCCGGATCTGTTCTGGCGGATGGAGCCGGGCCTGGAGCTGGACGACAGCCAGATGGAGAAGGCCTTCGCGCTCTATCAGAAGTTCGACGTGGCGAAATCGGTCGAGGATATCGCCGGGTCCGTCGCCACGTTGCGCGCGCTGCCGGAGTGCAAGGGCAAGGTCGGCGCGCTCGGCTTCTGCCTGGGCGGCAAGCTCGCCTATCTCGCCGCCGCCGAGGCCGGCGTCGATTGCGCGGTCGGCTACTACGGTGTCGCGATCGAGCAGGACCTCGGTCTCGCCGCCAAGATCAAGGGTCCGCTGGTCCTGCATTTTGCCGGCGAGGACAAATATGTGCCGCCGGCGGCGGTGGAGACGATCAAGACCGCCTTCGCCGGGCGCGATGACGTCGAGATCTATGTCTATCCCGGCGTCGATCACGCCTTCTCCCGCACCGGCGGCCATGCCTACGACAAGCCGGCGGCGATGATGGCGCATTCGCGCTCGATCTCGTTGTTCCGCCGCGTCATGGGGCCGCATCTCGACCTGAGCGCCCTGTGGGAGCGGCACACCTATTATGAGTTCGGCCAGCGCGACGTCGATGCAACCATGGCAACGATGGTGCCGCAGCCTTACGTCAACCACATGCCGACCATGACCGGCGGTGTCGGCTACAAGGATCTATCGCGCTTCTACAAGAACCATTTCATCCCGAAGACACCGGCCGATACCAAGCTCATTCCGATCTCGCGAACGATAGGGTCGGATCGGATCGTGGACGAGATGCTGTTCTGCTTCACCCACGACATCGAGATCGACTGGATGCTGCCTGGCCTCAAGCCGACCGGCAAATATGTCGAGATCCCGCTGGTGGCGATCGTCTGCTTCCGCGGCGGCAAGCTCTACAACGAGCACATCTACTGGGACCAGGCCTCCGTGCTGGTGCAGATCGGCGCGCTCAATCCGAAGGGTCTGCCGGTGGCCGGGATCGACACGGCGAAGAAGCTGGTCGATGAGTCGCTGCCCTCCAACACGCTGATGGCGCGTTGGACGGAAAGCGCGCCGAAGACGTGAGGCAATAACGCCGTCTTGGAGGAGAGGGACATGAAGATCAAGGGCACGGTGGCGCTGGTCACGGGCGCCAATCGCGGCATCGGTCGCGCCTTCGTCGAGGCGCTGATCGCCAAAGGGGCAGCGCGCGTCTACGCTGCCGCGCGCGATCCGAGCCGGCTTGCCGATCTGGTGGCGAGCCACAAGGGCAAGGTCGAGCCGGTCAA
Source organism: Pseudomonadota bacterium (assembly GCA_016195085.1). Classification (NCBI taxonomy): domain Bacteria; kingdom Pseudomonadati; phylum Pseudomonadota; species Pseudomonadota bacterium. The sequence goes on from JACQAG010000003.1 coordinate 47,854, forward strand.
GCTCGATATCACCCGTGCCGATGAGATCCAGGCGGCGGCGAAGAAGTGCGCGGAGGTGTCGCTCTTGGTCAACAATGCCGGCATCAACCTGCAGGCGGGCTTCGTCGCCTCGGCCGATCTCTCGCGCGCACGCGCCGAGATGGAGACGAACTATTTCGGTCCGCTCGCCATGTGCCGGGCCTTCGCCCCGATCCTCAAGGCCAATGGCGGCGGCGCCATCGTCAACATGTTGTCGATCCTGGCCCGCGTCAATCTGCCGATGTACGGCTCGCTGTCCGCCTCCAAGGCGGCGGCCTTGTCGATGACCCAGGGGGTGCGCGCCGAGCTCGCCCAGCAGGGGACGCTCGTCATCGGCATCATGCCCGGAGCCTGCGACACGGAGATGGAGCGCAACTTTCCCCCGCCCAAGCTCGCCCCGGCCGAAGCCGCCCGTGCCGCGCTGGACGCGGTCGAAGCGGGAGCCGAGGATGTCTATCCCGGCGACATGGCGGCAGGCATCTCCCAGGGACTGGCCGCCGATCCGAAGGCGATCGAGAAGGACTTCGCCAAGTATCTGCCGAGCGCCTAGGGGCCTAATCGAGAAGTTCGCCGGACAAGGCGGCTCCTGCACTTTGATGGTGCGTCCTTCGACAAGCTCAGGATGAGGGGGATTGTGCGTCGCAGAAAGACCGGAGTGGCAGAAAGAAAAGCCTCGTCCTGAGCTTGTCGAAGGACGCATGGCAGCGGTCCAATACTTCGGCATATACCGACGAACTTCCCGATCAATACGCTAGACGCGGGCCTTGGCTCCTGTTCGCGAGCGCTGCTGGCGCTTGCGCTGTGTCGCCGCCTTTTTGGTTGCGGACCGTTGGCGCGCGGCTCGCGCGCGGCGCTCGCCATAATGCATGCCTTCGAGCTTGAGCCCGTCGGGGTCGAGAAAGAACACCGCATAGTAGTCGTCGTAGTACTCGCCGGCAGGATCGACGATCGTGGTCCCGAGCGCCTCGAGGAATGCCTGCAACGCATCGACGTCCTTGCGGCTCGCCAAGCGGAAGGCATAGTGGTGAATGCCGACATCGCCGATGCGATGCTTTTTCCGGCGGCCCTTGGCATCGGCGGCGCCGATCCAGAAAAGCGTCTTGCCGTTCGCCCACCCCATGGCATCGGCGTATTCGGCCTCGACGTCGAAACCGAGGAATGCCATGAGGCGGCTATAGAACGCCTTCGAGGTCTGATAGTTGCCGACCCTGATGGAAAGATGATCGATCCCGGTCACGCGCACCATCTTGCACTCCGCTTTCTCATGCCCCTTGTCTACTTGACCAAGCAGAATCCCTGCGCCTCGACGCCGAGCGCCGGATTGAACTTGCTGCGGAAATTCTCGAGCGCGACCGCCGCCGTGAGCTCGACGATCTCAGCCTCGGTGTAATGCTGCTTCAGCCGGCCGAAGAAGGCATCGTCGATCTTCTGGCCGGTGATCGTCATCCGCTCGGCATAGTCAAGGGCGACCCGCTCCGGCTCGGTGAACAGCCGGCTGTCGCGCCAGGTCGCCACCTCCGCCAGTTTCGCCTCGCCGCCGTCGCTTTCCATCACACGGATGGAATTGATGTCAATTCAGAATGGGCAGCCATTGATCGAGGCGACGCGGAGATAGATGAGCGGCAGCAGCGCCTGCGGAAGTCGCCCCGACTGGGCGATGGAGGCGCTCAAAAGCTTGGCGGCGCGCAGGATCGGCGGGCAATGGGCCATGACCTTGGTCGGGTTCAACAGGTCGCCGAATATCTCGCGTTCCTTCTTGAACGTCTCCGCCAAGGTCGGGTCGCCGCCGTCATCGTCGATTTCGCTCACCCGTGGCATTGTTCCACCTTCCGTTCCGATAGTGACGATATAGTGCGTTTTCCGATTCGAAGAAAGGAGTGCGGAGCCATGCGCGCTTGGATCTTCGTTGTTGCGCCGATGCTGCTCGCCAGCGTTGCCGGCTCGGCGGAGCCGCCGAAGGTGCTGCGCTATGCGCCGGCCGCCGACTTGACCTCGTTGGACGCGCAGACGAACGGCGCGCTGGTGACCGCCGAATACGGCATGATGGTCTATGACACGCTGTTTTCCATGGATGCCACCCTGGTGCCTCGCCCGCAGATGATCGAGGCCTACACGGTGGCGCCGGACGGTCTCAGCTACGCCCTCACGCTCCGCGCGGGCCTCAAATTCCATGACGGCGCGCCGGTCACCAGCGCCGATGTGATCCCCTCGATCCGTCGCTGGATGAAGCGCGATCCGTTGGGGCGGAAAATGGACGCGGCTCTCGCCGCCTTCGAGGCCGACGGTTCCGGCGGCTTCCGGATGACGTTCAAGACCCGCTTTCCCTTTGTCGAAATGGCATTGGCCTGGACCGGGTCAGGCATGGCCGCGATCCTGCCCCGGGCAAGCGCTGAGACCGATGCCTTCAAGCCCGTCACCCAGTCGGTCGGCTCCGGCCCGTTTCGGTTCCTGCCCGAGCTCTGGCGCATCGGCAACTCCGCCGCCTGGGAGCGAAACCCCGACTATATGCCGCGCGCCGAGCCGCCGAACGGGCTCGCCGGCGGCAAAGTGGCGAAGCTCGACCGCATCGAGCTCAAATATCTTCCCGACGCCGGCACCCGCGCCAATGCGCTGAAGGCGGGCGAGATCGATCTCATCGACCTCTTGCCGGTCGATCTGGTGGCCGTGCTGCGCCCGGACCGGAATATCGTCGTGGACCGGCTTTCGCCCTTCGGCGGCGAGGGCGTCATCCGCATGAACCACCTGCAGCCGCCATTCGACAATCTGAAGGCAAGGCAGGCATTGGCCCTCACCGTAGTGCAGGCGGAATTCATGGGTGCCGCCTATGGCGATCCCGCCTGGTGGGAGCCGAGCTGCTTCTCCTGGTTCGTCTGCGGTTCTCAGAACGGCACCGCGGCGGGGTCCGAGCCTTATCGCCAGCAGGATCTCGCCCGCGCCAAGGAGCTGCTGGCGGAGTCCGGCTATCGGGGCGAGCCGATCGTGATCGTGACCGCCGCCGATGTGCCCTCGCAATATGCGATGGCGCAGGTGGCCGCCGCCAATCTCCGCAAGATCGGTGCCGCCGTCGACCTGCAGATCGTCGATTTCGGCCAGGTGATGGTGCGGCGGGAGAACCGCAATCCGCCCGCCGCCGGCGGCTGGAACCTGATCGTGCTCGGCTTCAACGGCATGTTCCTCTCCTCGCCGATCACCAACCCGGCGATCGATTCCCGCTGCGGCGAGGCGCTGTTCGGTTGGCCATGCGACGAGACGGTGGAGCGGCTGCGCACCGAGTATATGAACGAGGCCGATGCCGAGAGGCGCCGGCCGATCCTGGAGGCGCTGTCGCGGGCCGCCTGGGCCTCGCTACCCTCGGTGCTGACCGGGATGTACTACAACGCCTATGCTTGGCGCAGCGACGTCAAAGACTTGCTCCACGCCACCCAACTCGTGTTCTGGAACGTCGACAAGGTGCGATGACCCCGGTCACGCCGCCATCCAAGCGCGCACCGTCTTGACCCAAGGGCTCTCCCGGCGGCCGCCGTCGATGCTGATCTGGAAATGGTCGAAGCCTTCGAACACCTGATGCTCGACGCGGCATTTCTCTCGCTTGAGAGCCTCGACCATGGGCATGCCGGTGGTCATGACGTGATCCAGATCGCGGCTGCCCCAGGCGATGTAGAACGGCACGGCGTTGCCGGCGACATGGCTGATTGGGCTCGCCTGAGCCGCGTCCTCGGGCCGGGCGAGCAGGTCTTTGCCGCGTTTCTCCAGATCGCCCAGCTCGAACTTGAAGGTGGCGCTCACCGGAAAGCAGGCGCGGAGCGCGGCTAGCGGCACGCCGGCAGCCGCTAGCAGGTCCCGGCGCAAGGCAGCGAGGCTGGCAAGATGCCCGCCGGCGGAGTGTCCGCCAATGAACAGGCGCTCCGGGCTGCCGCCATAGCGCGCGATATTTCCATGCACCCAGGCGAGGGCCGCGACCGAGTCTTCGAGAGGTGCGGGGAACCGCACCTGGGGCAACAGCCGATAAGAGACGGAGACGAAGATCGCCGGCAGATCGGTGAATGAGGGGGCCATGTACCCCATCCATTCCTTGTAGCCGTTCGACCAGCCGCCGCCATGGAGGAACACCAGCACGGGCAGATCGCGGAGCCCGGTTGCCTCGGGCAGATAGAGATCGAGGCGCTGCCAATAGTCTTCCCCATAGGCGATATCGAGGGCCACGCGGCTGGAGCGGGCTACTTGGCGCGATCGCTCCAGGATCTCGGCGGCATAGGCCTGTGCTGCCGGCCCCATCTTTTCCTGCGACTGCACCGGCAGACTGTCGAACGCCATGAAGCCTCTTCCTTTGCTCGGCCCGCTCGACCGTCGGCGGGCGCCGCCTTCGCCCCTAACGCACCTCGACGTCGTCCCAGAACCCGAAGCGCTGGGCGACCTGCTTCATCTTGGGGAGCGGCGCCTCGTAGGACCAGGCGGCGCGTTCGTGGCGTGCCCCATCGATCACCACGTCGTAGAACTGCACGCCATGCGGGCAGGCGTGATCCGACTCCGTCTTCGGGGCCTTCTTCAGCCATTCGGTACGCACCGCGGCGCTGGGGAAATAGTGATAGCCGCCGCACTCGACGATGTCGGCGCTCTCGGCGACCACGTGACCGTTCAGGACTGCCTTCATGCCGGATCCTCCTTCGCTAACCCAGTCTAGGATGTGGGGCCTGGGCCGACGCCCCGTCAAGGGAGAGAAATCATGACGGCGCGCTCGGCGCCGTCGCCGTCGTCTGCCGCTTGGCCGCCTCCTCGGCGATCAGTTCCTTCTTCGACAGCTTGCCGATGAGAGTTTTCGGCAAAGCGTCGCGGAACTCGATTTCGCGCGGCATCTCGATCGACGACAACCGCTCCTTCAAGAACGCCTTCAAGGTCTCTGCGTCGAGAACCGCACCGGTCTTGAGCTTGCAGAACGCCTTCGGACTCTGGCCGCGATAGCTGTCGGGGACGCCGATGACGGTCGCTTCCTCCACCGCCGGATGCTGGTAGATCGCCTCTTCGATGTTGCGGGGGTAGACGTTGTAGCCGCCGCAAAGGATGAGATCCTTGATGCGGTCGACGATGAAGACATAGCCGTCCTCGTCCATGCGGCCGACATCGCCGGTGCGCAGGAGCCCGTCGATGAAGACCTGGGCGGTCGCCTCCGGTTGCCGCCAGTATCCCGCCATCACCTGCGGGCCGCCGATGCAAATCTCGCCGCGATCGCCCAGCGGCACCACGCGGTGCGGGTCCTCGAGATCCCTAAGCTCGACCCTGGTGCCGGGGAACGGCAAGCCGATGGAGCCTTCCTTGTTCAGCCCATAGAGCGGGTTGCAATTGCTGACCGGCGAGGTCTCGGTCAAACCGTAGCCCTCCACCAGCTTGCAGCCGGTCAAGGCCTCGAAGCGCTGCTTTACCTCCAACGGCAGGGGCGCCCCGCCGGAGAGGCAGTTTTCGATCGAGGCGAGGTCGTAGCGTCCGTCGGCATTGGCTGTATTGATGGCGGTGTACATCGTCGGCACGCCGGCCATGAAGGTCGGGCGCTTCTTGTGGATGGTGCGGAGCACCGTCTTGATCTCGAAGCGCGGCAGCATGATGATCGCGCCGCCCAGCGCGATGCCGACATTCATCAGCACCGTCATGGCGAAGACATGGAAGAACGGCAGCACCGACAGGAGGCGGACCCGCCCATACTCGACGCGGGTGAACCAGAGCCGGCATTGCTCGACATTGGCGGAGAGGTTGCGGTGGGTCAGCATCGCCCCCTTGGGCGTGCCGGTGGTGCCGCCGGTGTACTGCAAGACCGCGACCGCCGTGGCCGGATCGATTGCGACCGGCGCATAAGCGCCGTCATTGGCGATGAGGTCGGCAAAGCGCACATGCCCGGGACCCGCGGCAATGCGCGCGAGGTCGTGGCGCCGAACCCAGGGAAACAGCAGGCGCTTCAGCCCCGGCAGCGCATCGGCCATGGAGCACACGACGATGGTCTCGAGCGCGCTCTGGCCTCGCTGCTGCGCCAGCTTCGGATAAAGCACCTCGAGGTCGAGCGTCACCATGATGCGCGACTGGCTGTCGTCGATCTGCTTTTTCGTCTCCGGGGGAGCATAGAGCGGATTGAAATTGACCACGGTGCCGCCCGCCTTGAGCACCGCGTAGTAGCAGATGACGGAATAGGGGCAGTTCGGAAGATAGAGCCCGACCTGCACGCCGGGTCCGACGCCGAGCGCCTGGAATCCCTTCGTCGCCCGGGCGACCAGCCGGCCGAGCTCGGCATAGGTGATGATGCGATCGAGGAAGTCGATCGCCGGGAGATGGCCGAAGCGCTCGACCGAGCGGTCGAGGAGCTCACCCAGGCTCACCGACGGGATCGGCGCATCCCAGCTGATGTCCGGCGGGTAATGCGGGCTCAGATCCGCGCCGCCTGCGGCAATGGAGAGGTGCGGGGTCACCGCTCTTGGCTCCGAACCCTCATGGACGCTCCCCCATGCCGTGCTTTCCGGGCCTCCTACCCTCTGGCGAGGCTGCGGTCAACGCCGCGCCGCGCCCAGCCAGCCTTCGGTAGACGGGAGCGAGCAGGATCGGGAGCGCGTAGATCGGCAGTTGCATCGCCGCGAAGAATAGCATCAGCTCCGGGGTGGCAGCGCTGCCGAGATTGGCCCAGACCACCGCCATGTTGCGGTTGCCGCCGGCGAGCCCGATGGTGGCGGCCGCGAGCGGCGTCATCCAGCAGAAGGCGAGATAGCTCAACGCCTGGAAGCCGAGGCTGGCAGCGAAAGCGGTCGCCGCATAAATCAGCACCGCCCCGGGCTCGGCCGCAATGAGCGGGCCGACGCCATCCATGGCCGCGATCGCGAAGAGGTGCAGCAGCACCACATTGCAGCCGCCGATCACACTCTCCCGACGCTGCAGCCGGTCGGCGCCGATGGAGCGGCGGAGAAGGGCGGCAACGAGCCCGGCACCGAGGATGAACAGCGCCAACCTTGCCATCAGCGGCACGATGCCGACGCCAATGGCCACGCCGATGAGACCGAGGGCCAAGGGCGGCAGAACCAAGGGCATGAGAAAGGTCGAGCCGATGACCGCGAGCAAGGCGAGCGCGCCGTCGAGGCCCAGCAGCATGGCGATGGCGGGGGAGCTGGAGAGCGGCGGCGAGGCCGCCCACAGCACCAGCGCGTTGCCGAGCGCTTGCGGCAGGCCGAGGAAGTTCGCGGCGAGCTCGGCCAGAACCGGGCTCGCCAGCAGGATCCACGCCGGCACCAGCAGGAGGCGCTCGGGGCGACGGGCATGGCCGACGAGCACCGCTGGATCCGTGCCCAGGAACGCCGCGACCGTGAGCACGAAGACGAGGGCGGGCAAGCCCGGGCGCATGAGATGTGCCAGCTCCGGCAGCGCGATGCCGACGAGGAGCCCCGCCGCCATCAGCACCGTGCCGCGGCGTTGCAGGAGAGCAAGGAAGCGCTCGATCATGCGAGATGGCATGCGGCGCGGTGCTGGCTCGCGACTTCGCGGAGCGCCGGCGTTTCCGCCCGGCAGATTGCCTCCGCCTTCGGGCAACGCGAGGCGTAGGGACAGCCGGCCACGGGCGGGGCCACGGCATCGAGGGGGGTGGCCGCCAGCCTCTGGCCGCGGCGGTCGCGCCGACGCTCTCCCGGCACGAGGCTGGGCACGGCGGCGATCAGCGCCTCGGTGTAGGGATGGCGCGGGTTGGCGAACAGCGTGTCGGCGGCGGCCTCTTCGACGATGCTGCCGCGGTACATGACCGCGACCGTCTCGGCCACATGCTCGACCACGGCGAGGTTATGGCTGATGAAAAGGTAGGTGACGCCGTGGCGCCGGCTCAGATCCAGCATGAGGTTCAAGACCTGGGCCTGCACCGAGACGTCGAGAGCCGAGACCGGCTCGTCGGCAACAATCAAGGCCGGTCGGGTGATGAGTGCGCGGCTGATGGCGATGCGCTGACGCTGGCCGCCGGAGAATTCGTGGGGATAGCGCTCGGCCGCATCCGCCGGCATGCCGACCGCTTCTAGAACCTCGGCGACCCGGTCGCGACGTTCGCCGCCGCCGACCGACGGCAAAGCGTCCAAGGGCTCGGCGACGATGCGGCCGACCCGATGCCTGGGGTCGAGGGAGCCATAGGGATCCTGAAACACCATCTGGAAGTCGCGGCGGCGCCGCCGGAGCTCGCTTTGGCTCAAGCGGAAGAGATCCTCGCCCTTGAGCTTGACCGTGCCGGCGTCGGGCTCGTCCAGCGCCATGACCAGGCGCGCCAGAGTCGACTTGCCGGAGCCGGACTCGCCGACGATGCCGAAGCTGCGGCCGGACTCGACCGTGAGGCTGACATGGTCGACAGCGGTCAGCCGCGGGGCCCTCGAGAACGGGCTGGCGCGCGGCAGCTTGAAGCGCCGAACCAACCCTTCGGCCGCGAGCAAGGGCTGGCTCACGGGGCATTCTCCCCGGCGCGAAGGCAGAGCGCCCGGTGGTCGGTCCCGAGCGCATGCCAAGGCGGTTCGCCCGCACGGCAGGGCTCGATCGCCAGACGGCACCGATCGGCAAAGGCGCAGCCTTTGGCGAGGGAAGACGGCTCGGGAACCGTGCCGGGAATGGCGACGAGCCGGCTGCCGCGGGCCACACCGGCCCGCGGCAGAGCCCCGAACAAGGCGGCGGTGTAAGGGTGGCCGCGCCGCTCGTAGAGCTCGACCGTGGGGCCGCTCTCGACGACGCGGCCGGCATACATGACCAGCACCCGGTCGGTCACGTCATAGATGACGCCGAGATCGTGGCTGATGAGGATGAGGGCCATGCCCGAATCCTCAACGAGGTCGTGAATGAGGTCGAGGATCTGCGCCTGCACGGTCACATCAAGGGCCGTGGTCGGCTCATCGGCGATGAGGATGTCCGGAGCGCAGGCGAGGGCGATCGCGATCATCACCCGCTGGCGCTGTCCGCCGGAGAGCTGGTGCGGGTATTGGGCGAGCCTGGAGCGCGGCTCCGGCAGGCGCACGCGGTCGATGAGGCGCTCGGCTTCGGCCAAGGCCGCACTCTCGGCCATGCCGCGATGCAGGACCAGGCTCTCGGCGATCTGCGCGCCCACGGTCTGCACCGGATTGAGCGCCGTCATCGGCTCCTGGAAGACCATGGCGATGCGGTCGCCGCGGAGGCGGCAGAGCCGCTCCTCGCTGGCGGCCAGCAAATCCTCGCCTTCGAAACGGACACGACCGGAGGCAACCGCGCGCTCCGGCAGCAAGCCCATGATGGCGAGCGCGGTCAGGCTCTTGCCGCTGCCGGACTCGCCGACGATGCCCAGGATGTCGCCGCGCTCGAGCGTGAAGTCGACCTCCCGCACCAGCGACACGAGCCCACGGCTCGCGGGGATGCGGACCGCCAGCGTCTCGACCGTGAGCAGGGGATTCGCGGCCATCAGCGTCGCCGCATCAGCCTGGGATCGAGGGCATCGCGGAGCCCGTCGCCCAGGAGGTTGAGGCCGAGCACGACCGTTACGATGGCGAGGCCTGGATAAACCGCCAGCATCGGCGCACGGAACATGAAGCTCTGGGCCTCGTTCAGCATCCGCCCCCAGCTCGCCTCGGGAGGCTGGGTCCCAAGCCCGAGATAGCTCAAGCCGGCTTCGGCCAGCACCGCCAGCGCGAACTGGATGGTCGCCTGCACGATCAGCACATTGGCGATGTTCGGCAAGACATGCTCGAGGGTGATCTTGAGCTTGCCCTTGCCGGCGGCGCGCGCCGCCAGGATGAAATCCCGGGCCCAGATCGCATTGGCCGCACCGCGGGTGACGAAGGCGAAGACCGGGATGTTGAAGATGCCGATCGCCAGCATGGAATTGATCATGCCGGGGCCGAGGATGGCGGTGATCAGGATCGCCGACAGAATCGCGGGAAAGGCGAAGGTGAAGTCGGAGGCGCGCATGATCGCGTCCTCGATCCAGCCGCGGATGGCCGAGGCGGCGAGGCCCAGCATGACGCCGGCGGCGATGCCGATGCCGACCGCGACCACGCCGACCAGGATCGAGTTGCGCGAGCCAATGAGGATCATCGAAAAGACGTCGCGGCCGAAATGATCCGTGCCGAACCAGTGAGCCGCCGAGGAAGCGGCCAGGCGCTGGGTCACGTTGACGGCGAGCGGCGGGTAGGGAGTCCAGAGGAGCGAGAGCGCGGCCGCCGCCAGCACCAGCCCGCTCAGCACGGCGCCGATGAGGAAGTTGCGCTGGCCGAGGCAGCGCCGCATCAGGCTCGGCTGGCTCACGACCGGCCCCTGAGCCTGGGGTCGATCGCGGCATAGAGGAGGTCGACCACGAAATTGATGGTCACCACCATGGTGGCCAGCAGCACCACCACGTCCTTGACCACGATGAGATCGCGCTGGTTGATCGACTGGAAGATGAGCCGGCCGAGCCCGGGAAGCGTGAACACGTTCTCGATGACGATGGTGCCGGCGAGAAGATTGGCGAATTGCAGGCCCATGATGGTGACGACCGGAATGAAGGCGTTGCGGAGCACGTGGCGCCTCAAGGTCTGGCTCTTGGAGAGGCCCTTGGCCCGGGCGGTGCGCACGAAGTCCTCGCGCAGGATCTCCAGGACCGCCGATCGCGTCACCCGCGCCAGGATCGCCGCCTGCACCACGGCCAAGGCCACGGCCGGCAGGACCAGCGATTTCAGCGCCGGCAAGAGGCCGGCAGACCAGCCCGGAAAGCCGCCGGCCGGCAGCCATCCCAGGCCGACGGCGAAGAACAGGATCATGAGGATGGCGAACCAGAAGTTCGGCACGGCGATGCCGATCTGGGTCGCGACCATGATGCCGTAGTCGCCGATGGTGTTGTGGCGGGCGGCGGCGTAGAGGCCGAGGCTGAGCGCGATCGCGGTGGTGAGCGCCATGGCAATCAGCGCCAAGGGCAAGGTCACGACCAGCCGCTCGCCGATGAGCTCGGCCACGGCCGAGCCATAGGTGTAGCTGGTGCCGAGCTTGAAGGTGACGAGGCTGCCGACCCAGTCGAGGTAGCGCTCGACCGGCGGACGATCGAGACCGAGGCGGTCGCGGAGCGCGTGCAAGGCATCGGCCGGCGCGTCGGGGCCGAGCATCACCAAGGCCGGATCCCCCGGCAGCACCTCGAGCACGAGGAAGACCACGAGCGAGGCTGCGACCAAGGTGGCGAAGAACGTCAGCAGGCGGCGAATGAGGAAGGCGGTCATATCGAAGTAATTTGGGTATGGCGCCGGCTGGCCTGCAATTGCCTAGCGCAGGCCCCCACCCCGACCCTCCCCCGCGGTCGCGGGGGAGGGGGGATGACTTGGCTCATTGCTCCCTCCCCCACGTCTCCGTGGGGGAGGGGTGGGGTGGGGGCCTCTGGAACATTGAGGGCTCGGCTAAAGCTGCCGTACTTCGAAGCGGGCGGATCCGCTACTGCGTCCACGCCACCTCGGTCAGATCGTTGGCCTGGACCGGGCTGTTTTCCCATAGGCCGGTCAGATTGGCGTTCCACACGCCGATCTTCGGCAGCATGAACAGGAACACGCAGACGGAATCGTCGGCCAGCATGCGCTGGGCGTCCTGGAGCGCCTTGTTGCGCCCTTCGTCGGTCGGCGCCACCAGCGCCTGGTCGATCAGCGCCTTGAATTCCGGCTTGCCGTACTGGAAGTAGTAGTTCGGGTCGGCGTAGATGTTGATGTCGAAGGCCTCGGTGTGGGAGATGATGGTCAGGTCGTATTGCTTGCCCTTGAAGACCTGCTCCAGCCATTGCGGGAACTGGATCGACTCGATCGTGGTCTTGACGCCGACCTGGCTCAGCATCGCCTGGATGAGCTCGCCCGAGCGCTGGGCATAGGCCGGCGGCGGCAGCCGGAGGCTCAGGGACAGGTTGCTCTGCCCGGCCTCCTTCAAGAGCGCCTTCGCCTTCTCCGGGTTGTAGGGATATGTCCCGGTCAGATCGATGTAGGCCGGGTGGTTCGGGGAAAAATGGCTGCCGATCGGCGTGCCGAATCCCGACATAGCGCCCTGGATGACCGCGTTGCGGTCGATGGCGTGGGCCAAGGCGCGCCGCACGCGGACGTCGTCGAAGGGCGGCTTCTTGTTGTTGATGGAGACGATGGTCTTACCTTCGGTGTTGCCGATGGCCACCTTCAGCTTCGGCTCGCGCTTCAGCCGGTCGATGGCATCGGTGCCGCCGATATTGGGAAAGGCATCGATGTCGCCGGCGAGCATCGCGGCGATCGCCGCCTGCTGATCAGGCACGAAGCGGAACGTCGCCTTGTTGAGCTTGATGTTGGCCGCGTTCCAATGCGCGGGGTTCTTCTCCACCTCGATCCTGTCGCCCTTGTTCCAGCGGACGAACTTGAACGGGCCGGTGCCCACCGCCTGGTTCTTGGCTTCCGGAATGATGCCGGGCGCCATCACCACGGTCTCGCCGAGGCCGAGGAGATAGGGCACCAGGCCCAGGGGGTGAGCGAGCTTGACGACGACGGTGTTGGGATCGGGTGTCTCCACCTTCATCCCGGCGTCGGTCAGCATCGATTTCTTGGGATTACTGCTCTCGGCGGAGACGGCGCGGGCAAGCGAGGTCGCGACCGCGGCCGAGGTGAGCTCGGTGCCGTCATGGAACTTGACCCCGCGGCGGAGCTTGAAGGTGTAGGCGAGGCCGTCGGCCGACAGGTTCCACTCGCTCGCCAGGCTCGGCACCACGCGGCTGGCGCGGTCGATCCGGGTCAGCCCCTCATAGACATTGGTGTAGAGAACTTCCTTGATCGCGGCGGCCGGGCTCAGCATGAGGTCGAGATGCGGCGGCTCGAGCACCATGCCGAGCACGATCGCGTCCTTCTCAGCCCGGGCGCCCACGGCGGTCATGACCGTCGTCGCCAGCGCCGCCGTGAACAGCATCGTCCGCTTCATCATTGTCTCCGCTCCTCGTCAGACCGACGGCACGCTTGCGGCCGGGGCGGCGGCAAGGTGCAAAAGAAGGTGGGACGCGATGGTCGCCGATCCATCCGGTCCTGTCTAGCGGCCGCGATTCGAGCCAGGAGCAAGCTTGCCCGGACGGGATGGCAGAGGGCGTCGCCATCGCGTAACCTCTGGTCGTCAAGAGACGTGTCATCGACCTTACCAGCCCCTTGAGCGAGCCCCCTTTGACTCTGCTTCACGACCTCGCCGCCCGCGATCTCCTGGAAGCCTATCGCCAGAAAACGCTCTCGCCTTTCGAGGCGGTCCGGGCCGTGCTGGACCGGATCCAGCGATGGGAGCCGTCGCTGAACGCCACCTACAAGCTCGATCCCGATCAGGCGCTATCCGGCGCCAAGGCGGCCGAAGCGCGCTGGCAGAAGGGTGAAGCCGTGGGGCCGCTCGACGGCGTGCCGGTGATGATCAAGGAGAACATCGCAACCAAAGGCGTGCCGGTGCCGCTTGGAACCGCCGCCAGCGAGCTCAAGCCCGCAGCCCAGGATGCGCCGCCTGCCGCCCGGCTGAGAGAGGCCGGCGCCATCATCCTCGGCAAGACGACGATGCCCGATTACGGCATGTTGTCGTCGGGCCTGTCGAGCTTTCATCCGCTGACCCGCAATCCCTGGGACTTAACCCGGAACCCCGGCGGCTCCAGCGCCGGTGCGGGTGCAGGTGCCGCCGCCGGCTACGGCCCCTTGCATCTCGGCACCGATATCGGCGGCTCGGTTCGGCTCCCGGCCGGCTGGTGCGGCATCTTCACCTTGAAGCCGAGCCTCGGCCGGATTCCGATCGATCCGCCCTATATCGGCCGCGTCGCCGGACCGATGACGCGGAGTGTGGGCGATTCCGCGCTGATGATGAGCGTGCTGTCGCTGCCCGACGCAAGCGACCATATGAGCCTCCCCTATCAGAAGCAGGACTGGCTGAAGCTCGACCGGGATCTCAGCGGGCTCAAGCTCGGCCTCCTCATGGATGCGGGCTGCGGCTTTCCCCCCGAGCCGGAGGTGCGCCAGGCGGTCGAAGCCGCCGCCAGGAGCTTCGAGGCGGCGGGTGCGGTGGTCGAGCCGATGCGGCCCTTCCTCTCCAAGGCGATGCTGGACGGGCTCGACAATTTCTGGCGCATGCGCGCCTGGTTGGATCTGTCGGCGCTGGCACCGGATCGGCGGGCGAAGGTCCTGCCGTTCATCGCCGATTGGGCGGGAGCGGCGGCATCGCTCACCGGCGTCGAGGTATTCACGGGCTTCAGCCAGATCATGGTCATGCGCCAAGCCGCCAACGCCGCCTGCCGGCCTTACGATTACGTGCTGTCGCCGACCGCGCCGATGCCTGCCTATGCAGCCGAGCTGCCGTCGCCCACCAACGACTCCAAGCGGCCCTTCGAGCACATCGGCTTCACCGTTTCCTTCAACATGTCCGAGCAGCCGGCCGCGTCGATCAATTGCGGCTACACCGAGTCGGGACTGCCGATCGGGCTGCAGATCGTGGGCAGGCGCTTCGATGATCTGGGCGTTCTGCAGATCGCGCGGGCCTACGAGAAGATCCGCTCCGAGCAGCGCCCCTGGCCGGAACCGCCGAACGCCAGACATGGTTGAGACGGCGATGAAGCGCGAAGAGCTGATCATGGTCTGCACCTGCGACATCGCCGGGCAGGTCCGCGGCAAAGGCTTTCCGGCGAAGGCCTTGCCGGGGCGGCGCGCGCGAGGCGTCGGTTGGGTTCCCACCAACAGCATGATCAGCACTTTCGGCCCGATCGGCGATACGCCCTTCGGCGCCTTGGGCGATCTCATGCTGGTGCCGGACCCGGCCACCGAGGTCAGGGTCGATTTCGGCGACGAGAGCGCCGTCGAGCATTTCTTCCTGGGCGACATCAACGAGACCGACGGCCGGCCCTGGTCGTGCTGCCCGAGGCACTTCCTCAAACGCGGGTTGGATGCCTTGGACCGGGCGGTGGGCGTGCGCCTCTTCGCCGCGTTCGAGCAGGAGTTCGCCTACACCGGGGTCGAGGACCGTCCAGGATCGGCCTATAGCCTCGATGCCGTGCGTCGCCAGGGCCGGTTCGGGGAGGTGTTCCTCAGGGCGCTCCGCGCCGCCGGGGTCGAGCCGGATACGTTCATGGCCGAATACGGGCCGCGGCAATTCGAGGTGACCTGCGAGCCTTCGACTGGCGTCACCGCGGCCGATCACGCCGTCGTGGTGAGAGAGATGGCGCGCGCCACTGCGCACCGCCTGGGCCACCGGGCGAGCTTCACCCCGATCGCGCACCCCGAAGCGGTCGGCAACGGCGTCCACATCCACATGAGCCTTCGCGACCGCCTCGGGCGGCCGGTCACCTATGACCCGAAGCGCGCCTATGGCCTGACACAAACGGCCGAGCATTTCATGGCCGGCGTTATCCATCATATGGCCGCACTTTGCGCGGTGACCGCACCCAGCCTCATCTCCTACATCCGCCTCACGCCCAACCGCTGGGCTCCGACCTTCGCCAACATCGCGATCGGCGACCGGGAAGCGAGCATCCGGGTCTGCCCGATCTTCGCCGGCGGGTCGGAGGCGGCGAAGCAGTTCAATCTCGAATTTCGTCCCGCCGATGCCGCCGCCAGCCCGTACCTGGCCTTGGGTGCGGTGGTGCATGCCGGGGTCGATGGCATCGCCAAGAAGCGGAGGCTGCCGAAGCCAGCGGCGAAGGGACCCGCCAAGATGACGAAGCGCCAGCTCAAGGCCGCCGGCATCAAGCCGTTGCCGGGCTCGCTCGCCGCCGCTCTCGATGCGCTCGAGGCAACACCGGAGGCGGCCGATTGGTTCGGACCGGTGTTCCTCGATCTGTATCTCAGGCATAAGCGCTCGGAGATCAAGCTCCTGGACGGCACCGATGCGGCCGAGCAGTGCCGCCGCTACGCCGAGGTCTACTGAGGAGGCGATGGCTCAAGGCATCGCCGAAGGGAGCGATCGGCTCCTCGCCGCCGACGAACCGCCCGCAGTGACCATCCTGCGCGAGGACGGAGGCTCGCCCTTCTTCCTTACCGCCGATCATGCCGGCAAGACTCTGCCGCGGCGCATGGGCGGGCTCGGGCTGCCGGAAGGCGAGCTCGAGCGGCACATCGCCTGGGATATCGGCATTGCCGGCACCTCGCGCCTTCTGGCCGATAGGCTCGACGCCTTCCTCATCCTGCAGACCTATTCGCGGCTGGTGATCGACTGCAACCGCGCGCCGGGCGTGCCGACCTCGATCCCGGTGCTGAGCGAGCTTACCCGGATCCCGGGCAACGAGCAGCTGACCGCCGCCGACGCGGCGGCGCGGGTGCGGGAGATCTTCGAGCCCTACCACGGGCGCATCGTCCGGGAGCTGGATGCGCGCCGCGATACCGGGCGGCCGACCGTGCTCATCGCCATGCACAGCTTCACGCCGGTGTTCAAGGATTTTGCCCGACCGTGGCACGTGGGCGTGCTCTACAACCGCGACCCCCGGCTCGCGCGCATCATGCTTAAGCTGCTCGGGACGGAAGGGGATCTGGTAGTCGGCGACAATGAGCCCTATGCGATCAGCGATGAGAGCGACTACACGATCCCGGTGCATGGCGAGAGACGCGGCATCCCCCATGTCGAAATCGAGATCCGCCAGGACCTGATCGCCGATGCGAAGGGCCAAGCCGCCTGGGCGGATCGGCTCGCCCGGCTCTTGGAGGAAGCTTACCGCCAGTTGGGAGAGGTTCGGCCATGACGGAGTCCCTGAGCCGCGAGGTGCCGGTCAAGCCGGCGGAGACCGCGCTCCTGTTGATCGATGTGCAGAATTACTGCGCCTCGCGCCAGGGCGGTGAATTCAAGGATGTTCCGCCGGCTTCATTCGAGGAAAAGCTCGGCTACTACTTCTCTTCGCTGGAGCAGATGGCGGTGCCCAACATGCAGCGCCTGCAGCTTGCCTGCCGCGCCGCCAGGATCGAGGTCATGTACACCATGATCCAGAGCCTGACCCAGGACGGCCGCGATCGGAGCCTGGATTACAAGATCACCGGCTTCAATGTGCCGCCCGGCTCCTGGGACGCCCGGATGCTGGATGCCATCAAGCCGGCGGAGGACGAGATCGTCATTCCGAAGACCTCCTCCAGCGTCTTCGTCTCCACCAACATAGACTATGTGCTGCGCAATCTCGGTGTGCGCTATCTGGTGATCGCCGGGATCGTGACCGATCAATGCATCGAGTCCGCGGTGAGAGATGCCTGCGATCTGGGTTATCTGGTGACGCTCGTGACGGACGCCTGCACCACCTACACCAAGGAGCGCCATGACTGGGCGCTGAGGGCGATCAAGGGCTATTGCCGACAACGGAGCACGCGCGAGTTCCTGAAGGAGCTCGAGGCGCTGAATTGAAGTTTGCCCGGGGGCGCGGAAGATGAGCCAGAGATGGTTGCGCCGTGTGCGGCGGTGGCTCAGGGCCAAGCGGCGCTCGGCGATCCCGCAGGGGCTCATGGAGACCATCCAGCAAGGCACCATTCACTACGCCTACAAAGGCATCCCCGCGCTCAAGAGCCCGTTCGACATGGCGCTCTATCAGCTGCTGCTGTGGGAGCTGAAGCCGGCAACGGTCCTGGAGATCGGCTCGCACCGCGGCGGCAGCGCGCTGTGGCTCGCCGATACGCTCCGCGCCATGGACCTCGATTGCCCGGTGCATTCCGTCGATCTCAACCCCGTCGAGGGTGTGGCGGCACCGGGCTTGACCTTTCATGTGGGTGACGCCCGCGCGCTGGCGGAGGTCTTCACCGCGGATTTCTTGCGATCGCTCCCGCACCCCTTGCTGGTCATCGAAGACGCCGATCACCAGGCCGATACCACGCTGGCCGTGCTGCGGTTCTTCGCGCCCTGGCTGACACCGGGCGACTACATGGTGATCGAGGACGGCATGGTGGGCGATATCGGCCTCGGCCATCGCTATGGCGGCGGACCGTGCGTCGCCATCGAGCGGTTTCTGGCCGAGGAGGACGGACGCTACGAGGTCGATCGCCGCTACTGCGACTGGTACGGACGCAACGTCACCTGGAACGTCAACGGCTATCTCCGCCGCACCGGCGCGGCGCCAAAGGTCGCCTAGGCAGGCCCGCTCCGAGCCGGTGTCCCAGGGTGCGCGAGTGCCCGGGACTGGGACGGCGGGACAAAACACCGGTTTTCATGTAACATATTGTTTTATAACTGTAATTCCAGCCCAGGGCGTTTGCGCCGACTGGGTTCAGGTGGCGCTTGGTTGGGACGCTTGCGGAGCGCGGATTTCGCGGGAAATCGAGCCCGACCGCAATCTGATTTTGCTATGACCCTCACCCCCGCCCTCTCCCGCGGTGCGGGAGAGGGGGGAAAGAACTCTGCGACGGCTCTCTCTCCCGCACCGCGGGAGAGGGCGGGGGTGAGGGTATCGCAATTCTCTAGCAGGGAAGTTCGAGCCTGACCCCATTTAGCGCATTTGGCGGCCGCACGCGCTCAGGCGAGCGAGCGGTACCCGGGAAAACGGCCGAGGGTCTCGGCCTCATAGACGCCGCGGCAGATGGCGCGCGCCAGGCAGTCGGCGGCGAGGCTGCCGATCCTGGCCAACATCAGCGCATCGACCAGCGGCACGCGGCCGGTTGCGATCGCAAAGACCGTATCGCCGTCGAAGGGCGTGTGCGCCGGTCGGATCGCCCGGGCGAGCCCGTCCTGGGCCATGATCGCCACGCGCTCCGCCTCGGCCTTGCCGAGGGTGGCGTTGGTGGCGATGACCGCGATCGTCGTGTTGACGGCGGGCGAGGCGACCGAGGCCGCGGGCAAGGGCATCTCCAGGGCCAGCGGAATTGCACTCTTGGGCGGGCCGATTCCGCCGAACTCGCCGTCCTGCTCCAGGGCCCAGGCCCAGAAGTGCTTGCTGTCGCCGATGGTGACCGGCCCGTAGCTGTTGACGGCGACCAGCGCGCCGACTTCGATTCCATCCGACGTCACCGCCGAGGCGCTGCCGAGCCCGCCCTTCAGCCGATGCGCCTTGGCGCCGTAACCAGCGCCGACATTGCCCAGGAGAAAATCCTGAGCGGCGGCGGCAACCGCGTCCATCCCGAGCCGGCGATAGGGCGGCGTCTCGCCCCAGCTCTTGTCGCCGCCATTCACCAGATCAAAGAGGATCGCCGCGGGCACGATCGGAATCACGGCACTCCTAAGCACGAAGCCGCGGCCGTCGGCGGCGAGCCGGGCGACCACGCCCGAGGCCGCCTCCAGTCCGAACACCGAGCCGCCGCTCAAGACCACCGCGTCGGCGCGATCAACGAGGCAGCTCGGATCCAGCGCATGGATCTCTCTCGTGCCAGGCGCGCCGCCGCGGACATCGGCCGCCATCACCGCGCGCTGATCGGGCAAGACCACGCTGACCCCGGTCCAGGCGCGCGCATCCACCGCATTGCCGACGCGGATGCCGGCGACGTCGGTGATCAAATTGCGCGGGCCCGGACGCGCCGAGGGCTGCGAGGCGTCCGGCACGGGCTAGGGCTTCTTGTCGCGGCTTGCCCCCACCCCGACCCTCCCCCGCTTCCGCGGAGGAGGGGGCAGGAGGCGATGCGTTCCGTTCCCTCCCCCACCTCGGGTGGGGGAGGGTGAGGGTGGGGGCATCGTGGGATCGGAATTCCTATGGCGATGTCCGCGCATCAGCGGGTCAGGCTCGGCCGCGGCATGCGGCCGCGGACGGGCGGCAGCGGCGCCGGCGCCCGGTCCTCGGGCTCGTCGTCCTTCAGCTCCATCTCCGCGGTGACTTTCGCGGCTTCGGCGTCGGCGACCTCGTCATTGCCGTAGCTCATGCCCACCAGCATGAAGGCGACGGCGAGGCCGGAGGCGGACAGGGCCGCCACCCCGCCCCAGATCCAGCCGAAATTGTAGCCGACATTGGCGATGCCGATCCAAAAGGCGGCAAAGGCCAGCGCGGTGGACATCAGGAGAAAGGCGATGCGCCCCATGATCCTGAGGAGCCGGCTGGTCTTGACCAGCTCGCGCATGGAGGTCTTGACCTCGGCCTCGCGGATCGCCGCCGCGATCTCCTTGCGCGCCAGCTTCTGCCAGTCGCTGAGCCGCATGCCCGACACGCCTTCCAGGCGCTCGAACACATCCTCCGGCTCCGGATTCTCGATCGCCTCGCGCAGTTCGGCGACGATCTCGTTGGCGCGTTCCTCAGCGGTCTTGCGCTTCGCCACGGTTCAGCGATTTCCCGAGCCGTCGTTGAGCCAGCGTCGCATGGCCTCACCCACCGCTTCCGGGTGGCGCTCCAACAGCTCGGCGAATTTCTTGAGCGAGGCGGCCTTGATCCGTCCTTCGACCCGGCGGACGTCGATGAGCGCATCGACCATGTCGTCGGGTTCCGGCGGCGGCGGCGGCGGCGGCGCCATGCCCAAGGCCCGCGCCGCCGGACGGCGCGCCGACAATCCCGGTCCCTGGGTCAAACGCCGGGGCTCCGTCGCGGTCGGCAGGAAGGCAAGAGGGCCAAACGCGGGGGGCGCCCCGGTCGGGTGTCCGGGCGCGTGGGCCTGCCCGCCGCCGAAGCCGCGGGCCAGCACCGGCAGCACCACCAGCCCGCCGATGAAGAGGATTGCAATGAGGATGACGGCAAACCCGCCCACGGCCGTTCCTTGAGCCCCCAGTGTCTCTATCCTATCTAAGCCCGATTGCGGCGCGGCTCAACCCGTCCGGCACGGCCGATCACCCCCAGCGCTTTCGGCTGGCGAATTCGCCCATCAGCCGCCTGGGCTCATCGCTGTCCCAGGCGCCGGCGAACACCTTGATTCCGGCTTCGATCGCCTGGGAGACCGGCAGCTCCTCCCAGGCGCTTATGAGCGCTTTTTGCAGGCGAATGGCCCGGGGGCCGGCCTTGAGGAGAGCGTCGATCGCGCTCTCGACCGCGACCTCGAGGTCGCTCGCCCGCACGACGCGCTCGACCAGCCCCCAGCCGAGGGCGGTTTCGGCGAAAATGGTCTCGCCGAAGAGCAGGAGCTCGCGGGTGCGCCCCCAACCGATGAGTTGCGGCAATAAAGCGGCCTCGACGACCGAGGGGATGCCGACGCGGACCTCGGGCATGCCGAAGCTCGAGCGCGAGGAGGCGATGCGAATGTCCGCTGCCGCCGCGATCTCGAGCCCGGCTCCCAGCGCATAGCCGTCGATCCGCGCGATGACCGGAACCGGGAGTGCCCGCAACGAGCGGCAGGTCTCATGAACGAGGCTGATGAAGCGCCGCGCGCCCGCGGCGTCCAGCCGGGCCATCTCCAGGATGTCGGCGCCGCCGATGAAGGCCTTCTCCCCGGCGCCGGTCAGCACCAGGCCGCGAAGTGCCTCCATGGGCGCCAGGCGATCGACCGTGGCGATGAACTCCGTCATCAGCGCGCTGCCCAATGTGTTGAGCTTGGCGCGGTTGTCGACGGTCACAGTGGCGATGGTTCCCTCTTTGCGGACATCGAGGCGAAGATCGATGCGCGGCGTCTGCGTGTCGGGCATGGACGGACTCCTCGTCGGCGGGCTTGGGCATCGGCGCGGCTTCCGCGATTGCGGTCCCGGCGCCGCCAGTCCACTCTAGCCTGATCAACGCAAGGCCCCGAGACAGGGGTCGGGAAGAGGAGGCGCCGATGATCGGTCTTGGCCGTCGAATTGCATTCGCGACCCTGGCGATCGGGGTCATCGCCGGGCTCGAAGGGGCCTGGGCTGAGGAGCCGAAGCGCGGCGGCATCCTCAACGTCGCCGTCACCGCCGAGCCGCCGACCACGGACTGCCATGCTTCGGGCACCTTCGCCACCATCCATCACGTGGCGCCGCACTATTCGACCCTGCTCAAGGTCGATGCCGAGCGCTATCCCGAAATCGTCGGCGACGTGGCGCAGTCCTGGGAGGTTGCAGCCGACGGCCTCACCTACGTCTTCAAGCTCCGGCCGAATGTGGTGTTCCATGATGGGACCCCATTCACCTCGGCCGACGTCAGGGCGAGCTGGGAGCGGCTCAAGAACCCGCCGGAAGGGATCGCCTCGCTCCGCAAGGAGACCTTCTCCAACATTCGCGCCATCGAGGTGCCGGATGCCGGCACCGTCGTCATCCGGGTCACGGAGAAGGACCAGTCCATGCCGGCGATCTTCGCCAGCCCGTGGAACTGCCTTTACAGCGCTGCCAAGCTCAAATCCGACCCGCGCTATCCCGAGAAGACGGTGATGGGCACTGGTCCGTTCCGCTTCGTCGAGCGGGTGCCGGGCTCGCATTGGGTGGGCGAGCGCTTCGAGAAATACTTCGTGCCCGGCCAACCCTATCTCGACGGCTTCCGCAATGTGCTGTTGAGCTCGTCTGCGCTCATCAACTCGCTCCAGGGCGGGCAGGTCGACGTGGAGTTCCGCGGCGTGACCCCGGCCGAGCGGGATCGGCTGGTGCAGGCTCTTGGGCCTAAGATCAAGGCCGAGGAGAGCCCGTTCCTGATCATGCTGCTGCTCGCCTTCAACACCGAGCGGCCGCCTTTCAACGATGCCCGCGTGCGCCGCGCGCTGTCGCTTGCCATCGACCGCTGGAGCGGCGGCGAGGCGTTGGGGCGCACCACGATCCTCAAACATGTGGGCGGCATGCTCAGGCCCGGCTACGCGCTGGCGCCGGAGCCGGCCGAGCTGGAAAAGCTGCCGGGCTGGGGCCGCTCTCCGGCGGCGAGCCGGGAGGAGGCGCGGCGTCTCTTGAAGGAAGCCGGGATCGGCAATTTGAGCTTCAAGCTCGCCAATCGCAGCATCGCCCAGCCCTATGGGCCGCTCGCGGTCTATCTCATCGATCAATGGCGGCAGATCGGCGTCACCGTCGAACAGGTGTCCTTGGAGACTGCGGCCTATTTCAACACGCTCGCCAATGGCACCTTCGATGTCGCGGTCGAGTTCCAAACCGACTACATCGACGATCCCAGCGTGCAATGGACCAAATACCTTTCCCATGACCGTTCGAATGCCAATTCGGCGCGCTATATCGACCGCGAGGTCGATAGCCTGTTCGACCGCCAACGCCGCGCCGGCGATGCGGCCGAGCGGCGCCAATTGCTGCGGCAGCTCGAGGCGAGAGTGATCGAGCAGGGCTACTGGGCGCCGCTCTTCTGGTATCAGCGCATCGTGATGCATGGCGAGGCGGTCAAGGGCTGGCGGGTGACGCCCAGCTACCTCATCAACCAGGATTACGCGACGATTTGGCTGGCACGGTAGGCACCCTCAGATGAGCGCGCGGCGATTCCTTGCTGCGATCCAACGCCGCGACGATGTCGCTCCTTCCGGGGCGTTTCCCTGGTCGGTGCCGCTCATCCGCGATCTTCAGGCGATTGAGTTTTCAACGCCGGTGACGTTCCTCGTCGGCGAGAACGGCTCGGGCAAATCGACGGTGCTCGAAGGGATCGCGGCGGGCATGTCGGCGGCGGCGGCCGGCAGCCGCGATCTGCAGCGGGACGAGACCCTTGTCGCCGCGCGCGAATTCGCCAAAGGCTTCCGCTTCGTGCGGCAGCGGCATGCGAAGACCCGGATGTTCATGCGCGCCGAGGACGCCTTCGGCTTTGTCCGGCGCTTTGCCGACGAGGTCCGGGTGCAGGAAAGAATGCCGGACAGTCCGGACAAGCAGTCCGAGATTTTATGGGCGAAGGTAAACCAAGCGGCGTTCGAGGTGCGATACGGCGGTGACCTCGATGCGCAATCGCATGGCGAGACGTTTCTGAAGATATTGGCCGAACGGCTGGCGCCGGAAGGGCTCTATTTCCTTGATGAGCCGGAGACGCCCCTCTCGCCGCAGCGCCTCCTGGCTCTCATGGGCCTGATCAAGGACCGGGTCGAGCGGGGATGCCAATTCGTCATCGCCACGCACTCGCCCATTTTGATGGGGCAACCCGATGCGACCATCCTATCGTTTCATGATGGCCGCATCGAACCTGTCGCCTATGACGACATCGAGCACGTCCGCATCACCAGGGCATTCCTGAACGACCGCGAGCGCTTTCTGCGACGCTTGTAGCATCTCGCCTCACCGATACGCCTTCGCCTCGGCAGCGATCGCGGCTGCGTCGAACTTGTTGATGTCGCCGACGAGGTCGTTGGTGACGAGATCGGTCGCCGCCACCTTCTCCTTGATCACGCCCCATTTCAGCATGAACTCGGCATAGGCGGCGTAGTTCTCGACCGAGCTTTCGCCCCAGCGGGTGACGCCGCCGCGCTCCAGACGCCAGTTGCGCGCCCGGGCTTCCAGCGTCTTCACATCGTCGCGGATCGCGGTCGCCTCGTCCTTGCCGGTTGGCTTGGTCTGCGGGAATACCTCGTAGAGGATGCGCACCGCAGCCTCGGGATTGGCCATGGCGAAGACGGTGCCGCGGGCATAGCCCTGGGCGAGCGCCACCGCCTCGGGCCGGCGCTTCTGCAAGGTCGCTTCGAGGGCAATGAAGCCGTTCGAGGGATAGCGGTCGATGTCCTTGGTATCGAGCATGCGCAACTTGACGCCGGCATTCTCGACCATCGCATATTGCGTGTCGAATTGGCTCAAGGCGTCGACCTGCTTCGAGCGCAGCAAAGCTGCGGTCTGCGCCCCCTCGCCGGCGACGACGAGATTCACGTCCTTGTCCGGATCCATGCCGTTGGTCGCCGCCAGCGCGCGGGCGATGATGAGCCCGCCCGAGGCCATCGAGATCAAGCCGATATTCTTGCCCTTGAGATCGGCAAAGCTTTTGACCGGGCTCTCCTCCGGCACGGCGATACCGTAGATGTTGCCTTGATAGGCCGTATAGAAGACCTTGGCCTTGACCCCTTGCGGCCGGATGATGGCCAAGGGCTCGACCGAGGGCAGCGAATAGGGCAGATCGCCGGTCGCCACCAGCTTCACGCAATCGGTCGAGCCCGGCAGCGGCGCCAGCTCGATCTTGAGGCCGTCCTTGGCGAACCAGCCGAGCTTGGTGGCGATCGCGAAGGGGGCCGCGGCCGCGCTCACCGTCCTGGCGCACCAGCCGACCTTGACCAAGGTCTCAGCCTCGGCCGGAACGGGGACGGCGCCGGCAAACGCGGCCGCAAGCACGATGGCAACAGCGTGTTTCACAGTCGTCCTCCCTTTTCCGGCCCTGTCGCGCCGGCGAATTTCTCCGATGGGTCCCAGAATAGAATGCGCCGCCGCAAGAGCTGGATGCAGCGGTTCAGCAGGAGCCCGACGATCGAGAGCACGAACAAGACCGAGAACTGTCCGGCCACGTCCATGGTGAAGTTCATGGCGCTGATGAGCATGCCGAGCCCGGCTTGGGCGCCGATGAATTCCGCGACGATGGCGCCGATGAGGGCGAAGATCATCGAGATCTCGAGACCGGCCATGATGAAGGGCAGCGCATTCGGCAGCCGCAGCATCCAGAAGATCTGGGCATCGCTGGCGGCGAGCGAGCGCATGAGGTTGACCCGGTCCTCGTCCGCCGAGCGCAGGCCCACGATGGTGTTGACCATGAGCGGGAAGAAGGCGACCAAGGCGGCGTTCACCACCTTCGAGGTGAGCCCGAGCCCGAACCAGATGATGATGAGCGGCGCCAGCGCCACCTTCGGCATGGACTGGAACATGACGACATAGGGGTAGAGGAAATACTCGATGGGACGGCTCATCGCAATCACGGTGCCGAGCGCGAAGGCGAGCACCGTGCCCACCGCGAAGCCGAGCAAGGTGGCGCTCAAGGTCGCCCAGAGATGCGGCCAATAGAGCCCGCCGACGAAGCCGCGATAAAGGGCTAGAAACACGTTCGACGGCGCCGGCAGGACGAACATCGGTATTGCCAAGCTACGCACCATCAGCTCCCAGAGCGCCAGACCGACTACCAGGAACAGCGCACTAAGCGCGAGATTGCGGGGCGTGTTCACGCGTCCAGGCCTTTGCTGTTGAAGCAGGCGCGAATGCGTCGCACATGCTCGCCGAATTCGGGCGAGGTCATCACGTCGAGGGCGCGGGGCCGCGGGATCTCGACACGGCAGGTATCCATGATGCGGCCGGGCCTGGGCGTCATCACCAGCACGCGGTCGCCCAGGAACACCGCCTCGGCGATGGAGTGGGTGATGAACAGCACGGTCTTCCGCCGCTCGAGCCAGATGCGCTGCAGCTCGAGGTTCATCTGCTCGCGGGTCATCGCATCGAGCGCGCCGAAGGGCTCGTCCATGAGCAGCATGGCGGGGTCGTGGACCAGCGCCCGGACGATGGCGACCCGCTGCTGCATGCCGCCGGAGAGCTCCCAGGGATAGCGGTCCTCGAAGCCGGCAAGCCCCACCAGATTGAGCAGCTCGGTGGCGACGGTGGTCATCCGCTCGCGTCCGAGGCGCTGAACGTCGGCCGGCAACAAGACGTTGTCGAGGACGTTCCGCCAGGGAAACAGCACCGGCGACTGAAACACCACGCCGATGTCGCGCCGGGGTCCCACGATCGGCGTGCCGCGCAGTGCTGCCTCGCCGGAGGAGGCGGGGATGAGCCCGGCCAAGATCTTGAGCAGCGTCGACTTGCCACAGCCGGACGGGCCGACGATGGAGATGAACTCGCGCTCCTGCACGGCGAAGTCGATGTCGTCCAAGGCCAGGACCGCTCCGCGGCCGGTCTCGTAGCGCTTGCTCAAGCGCCGGACCGCGATCGCCTCACCCAAGGATGTGTCGGGCGCATTCACGCTCGTCGGGCTCCTCCCTAGTGTCCCGCCCCTGAAATTCGTCCGCGAATTTCAGGGATAAGCGGGCCACTAATCTATTGAGTCTAGTGTGATTCAGATTCCGAAGTTCGCGGACGAACTTCGGAATCATCACACTAGCCTGTCGTCCTTCGCGGGCGCCTAGGAATCCCCTTCACCCAGCTTCGGCTCGGCTCGGCTTCGCCTCGCCAAGCCTTAGCAACCCTCTCCCCCACTGGGGGAGAGGGCGATGCCGTGCTCCTGATTGACCCTCGTGACGGTGAGCGCCCCCAGACTGCCGCCGCCGCCAGCATCCAGCACCGTTCCGAAGCCGGCGTCGTGGAGGGTGGCTTCGGTCGAGCGGTCCTTGGACAAAGCCAAGGCGCCGGCATCGATGAGGAGGCGGTTGTCGGCAGGGCGGTGACCGATGACGGAGGCGAGCACCGAAACGGCAATATCGTCTCGGGCGCAGGAGCCGATCTCGGCCTGGAACAGATCGCCGAACATGTAGACGCCGCACCTGACCTCGGTGACCCCGTCATAGCCAGTGCCATGGAGTGCCGTCGGCGTCGAGCCCATGGTCACCACCGGGGCGGGCAGGCCTTCCGCCCTGAGGTGCTCGGCCGCCCGCACCGCGGCCCGGCGCTCCTCTTCGGCCACGCGCTGGGCATCGGCCGGCGATCGGCAGGCATAGGAATGGCCGGCATGGGTCAAGACGCCCATGAGCTTGGCGCCGGGGGAGTTGTGAAGCACGGCGCCGATGTCGAGGAGCGCACGCGACTCGGGCATGACGCCGCTCCGCCGTTCGCCGCAATCGACCTCGATCAGCACCTCGAAGCGGGCGCCGAGCGCCACACCGCAGGCTCCGATCGCCCGCGCGGCCTCGAGATCGTCGGTGAGCACGGTCATGCGTACGCCCCGGCGCATGAGGCCGGCCACCTGCTCCAGCTTCGCCGGAGTGATGCACACGGCATATTGGATGTCGCTGATGCCGTTGCCGGCGAAGTACTCGGCTTCCTTGAGGGTGGAGACGGTGATGCCGCCGAAATTGCCGGCGGTGGCGATGCGGGCGACGTCGATGGACTTGGCGGTCTTCATGTGCGGACGAAGCGCCACGCCGAAGCGCTTGAGACGCTCGGTCACCGCCGCCGTGTTGCGGGCAAGGCGCCGACGGTCGAGGACGAGCGACGGCGTCGAGAGATCGGCGAGCCTCATGGCGCCCCTCCATCGCGCTCGCGGAAGGGCGGCGGCGACCAGACGACGTTTTCGTCGATCGGCAGGACCGGGCGGGGCAGGCGTTGCCAGTCGAAGCGCGACAGCACGGGCGAGGTCAGGCCCGGTAGATCCACTTCGATCACCTGCTCGGGTTTGAAGAACTCATCGAAGCCGGCGCGGAAGTGACCGCGGCTCTTCACCACCACGCTCCGCGCCTTGGCGATATCGAGCCCGAACATCTCGAAGAAGATCGGATCGCAGCACTGAGTCCGTTGCGTGATCACGACGACCGTGATGCCGCCGACCATGATCGCGGCCGAAGGGCCGAGCTCCAGCTTCAGGCCGGCGTTGGTGCCCCGCCGGCCGATGCAGCTGCCGTCGGAGAGCTTCAGCACGCGGGCGTCGGCCGCGAACGGCTTGGAGAATTCGTTGGTTTCATCGCGGTTGAAGCGGGCGCGGAACGCCGCACCTTCCCCGAGCCGGTGCGCCTCGGCGGCAAGTGCCGGGTCGTTGAACACGCCCAGGAGCACGCTCTTGGCCCCAGCCTGGTGCAACGCTTCCAGGAGATAGGTGGTATTGCCGCGGGCACCGCCGCCGGGGTTGTCGGCCACATCGGCGAAAATGAGCGCCGGTCTCGTGGGCTCGCGGCCGGCGGCAAGCGCCATGGCGAGCGCGTCCGCGAGGGCGGTCAGCCGGGTGCGGAAGCGCTCGCGGTTCTTCCAGCCGAGATGCGCGATGTCGACGGCGAGGTCATGGGCGGCCCGCGCATCCTCGCGCGCGGTCACCACTACCGCCAGGCCGTTCTTCGAGGTATCGCCGAAGGCGAAGCCGCCCATGACCGAGACATTCATGATGCGGGCGGTCTTATGCGCCGCGCCATAGTTGATGAGATCGGCATAGGGGCCGCCCGCGGTCAGCATGGTGACGGTGGGCGGAACGATCGGCAGGCGAATGAATGCGCGCTTGGGGCGGGTGCCGGCAAAAAGCTCGCGCATCGCCTCGGCCGCCTCGACGCCGCATTCGCGCATGTCGACATGGGGGTTGGTGCGGTAGCCGATGAAGACGTCGATGAAGTCGACCATCGCGTCGGAGATGTTGGCGTGCAGATCGAGGGTGGCGACGATCGGCACCGTAGGGCCGACGATACGGCGCACCAGACGGAACAGCGTGCCGTCGGGATCCTCGGACTCCGTGGTGATCGCCGCGCCATGGGAGCAGATATAGACGCCGTCCACCGGCAGCGCTGCGCGCAAGCCCGTTTCGATCTCGCCCAGGAACTCCTCGAAGAAGCCATGCTCGATCGGGCCGCCCGGCTCGGTCATCGCAAGCAGGATCGGCACCGGCGTCCAGGGTCCGGATGCATCCATGTCGCTGACGAAGCCGGGCGTCTCCGGCTGCATCACCGGCGCTGCGGCACGGGCATCCTCCATGAGCGCCTCCCCCGACAGATAGGTGCGGGAGAGGAAGTCCGCTTTGGTGGAAGGCGGCGCCCATTTGTTGCACTCGATCGACAGACCGAGGAGTGCGATGCGCTTGCCGGGGGCGGCCATGGGCGGCTCCATCAGACGATATTCGGGCTCGGACCCGCTTGTGTCCGGCCCCTGAAATTCGTCCGCGAATTTCAGGGACAAGCGGGCCACTAGTCAATTAAGTCTAGTGTGATGATTCCGAAGTTCGACGACGAACTTCGGAATCATCACACTAATATCGCTTCCGGCGCTTGGCGCACAAGATCGACCGCACGGAGCTTCGTGCTAAGATCCTGGCAAGCTCCGAGGCAATCGATTTGAGGGTCATGATGAGAAACCGGCTCCGTCTCCTTTTCATCCTCGCGCTGCTGCCGCTGGGGACGATGCGTCCGGTCGCGGCCGCGGATCCGCAGCTCCTGTTCTCCTATGAGGTGACGAGCGCGGTCGGGCTCGAGCTGCCGAAGCTCGCCGGCGCCACCTATGCCGAGCGCGCAACCTTCGCCGGCCAGGTCCTGGACTCCCTGGTGCCCGACGTGCTTCGCGCCGTGGGACTCGATCCGCGCAAAGTCGAGACCCAGATCACGCCAGGCGGCTACAACCTCAAGACCAATGCCTCGCTGCAGTCGAAGGTGGCGCTGGCCGAGGCGGATGCCAATCGGCTGGCCGCCGCTCTCGGCTATGTCTTCCGGCAGTTCAGCGTTCTGGTTTCCGATCTTGCCGACGCCGGCGGCAATACCGGCTATGTCACCGTCAGCATGCCCAAAGGCACGATGAACGCCAGCCTGGCCCAGGCGTTCTTCCTCTATGCGGCGGGGGTCGATCCCGGGCTCGGCGGCGGCTATACCGCTTTCGGCGACGACATGATCTTCCTCAATGTGCGCGACGGCCAGGGCCAGCCTTACAGCAAGCTGGAGGATGAGGCGTTCGCCGCCGCGATGCGCCGAGCCGCCGATGGCTTCACATCGGCCAAGGCCACCGTCAGCGCCACTGGCAAAGCGAAGGCGCGCTTCGTCGGCAATAGCTGGCGAAACAAGCCCGGCGGGGACGATTACGTGGCGCTCTTGGGAGGTGCGGGCACGCCGCTGGTCAATCGCCTCGATGGCTTGCGCCAGCGCCAGGTGACGCTGATCCTGGCCGCGGCCGATCGGTTCCATTGGCGGTGATGCTCCGCGCCTTCCTCATCGCCGCTTCGCTATGGGCCATGCTGGCGCATGGCGGAGCCCGGGCGGAGATCGTCCCCGCCATCGTCTACGCCGTCGGCCAGAAGTTCGATAAGAGCTTCAATGAAGCGGCTTATGCCGGCAGCCAGGCCTTCAAGTCGGAGACCGGCATCGCCGTGCTCGAATTCGAGCCCAGGGCCGCAGCACAGTTCGAGCAGGGGATCGCCGCCTTGGTCCGTCGGGGGGCGACCGACATCGTAGCGGTCGGCTTCTATTACGCAACGCCGCTGGCCGGCCTGGCGCCGCGCTTTCCCAAGCTACGCTTCACTCTCATCGATGCGGTGGCGAAGCAGCCGAACGTGCAGTCGATCGTGTTCAAGGAGCATGAGGGCGCCTACCTTGCCGGCATGCTGGCGGCGATGGTGTCCAAGACCGGCACGGTCGGCTTCATCGGCGCCATGGACATCCCGCTCATCCGCAAATTCGCCGTCGGCTATGGCGAGGGCGTGCAAGCGGGCAAGCCCGATACCCGTCTCATCCTCAACTATATCGGCAACACGCCGGCGGCGTTCAGCGATCCGACGGCCGGCGGCGAGCTCGCTTCCAGCCAGTTCGACCGCGGCGCCGATGTGATCTTCGCCGGCGCCGGCGCCTCCAATTTCGGGGTCTTTCAAAAGGCGGTGGATCGCGGCCGGCTTGCCATCGGCGTCGATGCCAATCAGAACGGGCTCCATCCCGGCACCATCCTGACCTCGCAGCTGAAGCGGGTGGATCTGGCGGTCAAGCGGGCGTTCGCCGGCGCCCGCGACGGATCCTGGCGCGCGGGTGTGATCGAGCTGGGCCTGGAACAGGACGGGGTGGCGCTCGCGTTCGACGACAACAACGCGGCCCTGGTCACGGCCGAGATGCGCCAGCGGCTGGATGGCGCCCGGCGCGACATCATCGCCGGCCGCATCAAGGTCACGGACGCGACGAAGCAGCCTTAGCTGCGGCGATCAAGCGGTCGGCGATATCCTCGGGCTCGAGCCGAAGCCAGGTCTGATTGACCCTGGCCCAGAAGCCGCCATCCTCGTTCTTGGGCAGAACGAGCCCGGCCGCTTCCGCCTCGTTGCGGAACCGCTCCAGCGACTCCGAATCCGCGCCCGGAACGGTCAAGCGGAAGATGTTGGTGCCGTCGGGCACGCGCTCGATGGCAAAGAGTCCGCTGGCGCTCAAGCGCGACAGGGCCGCCTCGCCGATGGCAATGGCACGGCGCCAGCCGTCGAGGTGCCCTTCGAGAAAGTGCCCGGCGATCAGCGCCGACTGCCAGAACTGCATGAGGGCCCCGCCGAAGCGCATGCGCTGCTGGCGGAGATCGTCGATGAGCTGGGCGGGGCCCGCCACCAGGGCGCCGAAAGGCGCATTGAAATACTTGTAGAGTGACACATAGACGGTGTCGAAGGGCTCGGCATAGTCGCGTGGATCCCGCCCGGTAAAGGCAGAGGCGATGAACAGCCGGGCGCCGTCGAGATGGAGACCGATCCCGGCCTCGCGGGCATAGGCGGTGACATCCGCCAGATCGCCGTCGGCGACGCGCCGGCCATGCCAGCGGCGCACCGGGGTCTCAATGGCGATGGCGCCGATCGGGGTGGCGATCCGGTAGCCCTTGCCGCGGGCCACTTCGGCCTCGACCGCCTCGCGGGAGAAGCCGGCCTCGCGGTCCTGGAGCGGCACCAAGGTCAGGCCGGCAATGAGGGCCGCACCGTCGCCGGTATCGGAGAAGATATGGCTGTCGCGCTGCACCAGGACCCGCCTGCCCCGGTCGCGGCAGAGCCCGGCCAAGGCCAGCATCTGGGCCAGGGTGCCGGTCGGCATGACGATGGCCTTCTCCTTGCCCATGCGCAGCGCAAAGCGCTCTTCGAACTCCGGCAGCGGCCCCTCGGTGCCGTAGCGGTCGGGCTTCAAGTCCCGGCCGCGCGTGAGCTCGACCAGGAGCTCGGCGTATTCGGCGGGTCGTAGTTGCAGCCCGTCGGCGGCGAGCGAGACGCGGGGCTGGTTCATCAGTCGATTCCCATGGTCACACGCGAAAGGAGTCTTAGAATGGCAGCCAATGCGCATTTGACCAAATCCGCACCACACGCCGTCCGAGCCTCGAGCCACCCGAAACCCGCCCCAAGGAGATCCGCGCATGGCTTATGAGAACATCGTTGCCGAGACCAACGGCCGGATTGGCATCATCACGCTCAACCGTCCGAAGGCGCTGAATGCCCTGTCGGCTGCGTTGGTGGCCGAGATGGAGAAGGCGCTGGATGCGTTCGAGGCGGATGACGCCGTCAGGGTGATCGTCATCACCGGCAGCGAGAAGGCGTTTGCCGCCGGCGCCGATATCAAGGAAATGAAGGACCGCAGCTTCGTCGATGTCTATAGCAAGGACTTCATCACCGTCTCCTGGGAGCGGGTGACCAAATGCCGCAAGCCGGTCATCGCCGCGGTCGCGGGCTATGCGCTCGGCGGCGGTGCCGAGCTGTCGCTCATGTGCGATCTCATCATCGCCGCCGATACCGCCAAGTTCGGCCAGCCGGAGATCACCATCGGCACCATCCCAGGCGCCGGCGGGACCCAGCGCTGGGCCCGCTGGGTTGGCAAGGCGAAGGCGATGGACATCGTGCTGACCGGGCGCCAGATGGACGCGGCAGAAGCCGAGCGCTCGGGCCTGGTGAGCCGCGTGGTGCCGGCGGCCCAGCTGATGGAAGAGACCCTCAAGGTGGCGAACCGCATCGCCGACATGTCGATGCCGGTGGTGATGATCGCCAAGGAGGCGGTGAACCGCGCCTATGAGACGACCCTGGCCGAGGGCGTCAAGGTCGAGCGTCGGCTGTTCCATTCGACCTTCGCCACCGAGGACCAGAAGGAAGGCATGAACGCCTTCGTCGAGAAGCGGCCGGCGAAGTTCAAGGATCGGTGAGGCCAGGAGCCTGTCTGAGAAATAGACGGGGTCGCGACGCTGCCGATTTTGCCCGAACGCGCGGAGCCGGTGCGACGGCGATGTAGCGCCCGGGGAGGGTTGGGCAGGGGGTGCGCGTCGAGCCGGGTCCCTTCCCGGCTCCGACCCCCTCCCAAAGTCCACCCCTGGCCGAGTGCCGGCGACCAAGTGGATAGAATCAAACGCTTGGTACCCTGTTGAATGCCCGCTCTCGACCCACACCGGACTCTCGCACCAGACCCGTGGTGTTACCCCGCTTCCTTCATGGTAGGCATGCTTCGTTTCGGCATGCCGAACCAGAAGGAGTCAGCCGCAATGAAGTGCCTGCGCATCCATGCCACCCCGGATGGCGAGTCGCATTTCGACGAGGTCGAATTGCCGACGACGAAGAGGTCGGTGCACCCCGATGCCGTGCCGTTCGAGGTTTCGGCCAGTTATCAGGCGTCTCGCGTCCGCCTCACCCGCATCCCAGCGGGCATGCGCGAGGTTGCTTGGCATACGGTCCCAGAGCCGGTGCTTACGGTCAGGCTGGATGGTTCGGTTGAATACGAGACGAGCGACGGAGAGGTGCGCCACGTTCAGGCGGGTAGCTTCGTGTTAGTGGAGGACACACACGGCAAGGGCCATCTGTCACGCCATTCCGCAGAGGCGCAAACTGTCATCTGGATCTCACTACCGAACGGCCTCGATTTGCCGCCCGCATAGTCCGTCTGGGCACGCTGTCGGCGCCGCTGCCGAGAGTCTGCTTTCCACCCTCAGCGGACCTACGCTGGGGGTATCCAGCGTTTGATGTGAACCACTAGCTCAGACTCCGTAGAAGCGGGCGGCGTTGCCGCCGAACAGCTTTGCCTGGTCCTCCGGCGGAAATTGCGCTGCCCAAGCGGAAGCGGCCCCATGCCAGCGCGCATAGCCGCCGGCCCGGTCGACGACGGGCCAGTCGCTGCCCCAGATGAGGCGGTCCCAGCCGAAGGCCTCAAGCAGGTGATCGAGATAGGGACGGAGCTCATCCGGGCGCCACTCCGGCCTCGCCTCGGTCACCAGGCCGGATATCTTGCAATAGGCCGGGCTGTCGCTGCCAAGCGCCGTCATATGGCCCGCCCAGGCGCGGAATCGGGCGTCGCCCGGCTGCCAATGGCCGATATCGGGCTTGGCGCCGTGATCGATGACGGTCGGAAGCTCGGGATAGCGCTCGAGCAGCGTCCTCAAGCGCGGCAGGTGCACGGGCCGGAGCAGGGCATCGAAGGTGAACCCGGCTTCAAGCACGCTCCGGTATGCCGGTGCCAGGCCCGGGCCCAGCATCCAATCGGGGTCGGGGATGTCGTGGATCATCGGGCGGATGCCGCGCACCTTGGGATCGGCCTTGAGTACCTGGATGCGCTCCGGGGCATCATGAGCCGCCATGTCGATCCAGCCGACGATGCCGGCGATGAACGGCGTCTCGCGGGCAAGAAAGCGCATGAAGCGGGTCTCGGCCTCGGTGGGGGCCGCCTGCACCAGGATCGTTGCCGCGATCCCGGTCGTGGCCAGGATCGGGGCGAGATCGTCCGGACCGAAATCGCGGTAGAGCACGGTCAGCTCCGGGGTGAGCCAGCCATAGTCCCGGCGGTCGAGGCGCCAGAAATGCTGATGTGCGTCGATCCTGCGAGTGGTCATTGGCCTGCGAATGGTCATTGGACCGGCGTCGGCGCATCCCGGCGAACGAGCCCGGCGCTTTTGAGATCCCGCCAGAGCGCATCGGGGATCGGCCGGCGCATCAAGGCGAGATTGGCCTTGACCTCCTCCGGCGACCGGGCACCGGGAATGACCGAGACGACCGCGGGATGGAACAGCGGAAATTGCAGCGCCGCCGCCGCGAGCTCGGTGCCATGCGCCTTGCTGATCTCGGCCAGAAGCCGCACGCGTTCGAGCACGGCGGGCGGTGCGGGCGCATAGTTGTAGGTGGCGCCGGCGACCGGACCCATGGCGAGGATGCCGGAGTTGAACGGTCCGCCGATGATGATGCCGATGCCGCGGCGCTCACAGAGCGGCAGGAAGGATTCGAGGGCTTCCTGCTCCAGGAGCGTGTAGCGCCCAGCCAGGAGGAAGCAGTCGAAATCCGCTGCCTCGGCGGCCTGCTGGCAGACTTGCCATTCGTTGACGCCGAGGCCGATCGCGCCGACCGTGCCTTCTTTCCGCAAGCGCGCCAGCGCCGGATAGGCTCCCTCGATCGCCTCGCGGAAACGAGACGGCTGCGCCTCGGCGCCATGGGTGAAGCGATCGATATCGTGGATGAGGAGGATGTCGATCCGGTCGAGGCCAAGACGCGTCAGGCTCGCCTCGACGGAGCGGAGCGCGCCGTCATAGCTGTAGTCGTAGGCGATCGAGAGCGGCGGCACGTCGATGAAGTTGCCGCCCTCCGCCTTGCCGGCGGGCGCGGGAACGAGGAGCCGGCCGACCTTGGTCGAGACAAGGAAGCGCTCCCGGGGCACGGCGGCCAGCACCTTGCCCATGCGCTCCTCGCTGAGACCATGGCCGTAAAGCGGTGCCGTGTCGAAATAGCCGAGCCCGGCGGCGAGCGCCCGCTCCAAGGCCGCGGCCGCCGCTGCGGCGGGAACCCGCTCGAAGAGATTGCCCAAAGGCGCGCCGCCGAAGCCCATTTGCGTCAACGACAAAGACGTCCTGCCGAGCCGGCGTCGAAGCGTCGGATCCATGTCTGCCACTCTTCCTAGTGTCCCGCCCCTGAAATTCGTCCGCGAATTTCAGGGATAAGCGGGCCACTAATCAATTGAATCTAGTGTGATTCAGATTCCGAAGTTCGCCGACGAACTTCGGAATCATCACACTAGTCGGTCGCGATGACGCCCTTGGCGAGGATGATGTTGCCGTATTTGCGCCCCTCGCCGGTGGCCACGATGGCGTAGCAGGCGCGCGCCCGCTCGTAGAAGGCATGGCGCTCGAGGGGATTGGGCTCGATCGGGCGACCGGCTGCGCGCTCCACGATCGGGCGAAAGTCGCGGACCGCGGGTGGCACCGCCTTCGGATCGCCGACGACCTGCATGACATGGACGGGCGTTGCCACGAAGCTGTCGAGAGGCAGCACGGTCAAGATCGCCGCCAGCGCGCGGGGCGCATCGACCCCGTCCAGCCGGATCAGCCGGCGCGCCACGCTGGCCGCCGGGAAGTTCGCGTCGACCACGGCGATCTCGTCACCATGGCCCATGGAAGCCAGCGCGTAGAGCAGGTCGGCATTGAGCAAGAGATCGATACCTTTGAGCATGGTCATTCCAATCGGACGGGGCTCGACGGACACAACTGCTTGTGCCTACTGTACGCCACGGGCGTTGTCCATGGCCTCGAGCGCGGCCCGCTGGCGGTCGTGACCGGAACGGGCCCGAGGGGGAACGCCGCGGCGTGGCCGCGGGCGGAGCGGCGACGATGATCATCCGATCCGAGGGGGAGCGTTTTGCATGGACGCTGGTCGCGCCGACCGCCGCCATGATGCTGGCGATCCTCGGGCTGCCGCTGATGTTCTCGCTCTTCGTCAGCTTCCATGATTGGGATCTGACGCGG
The DNA here is from genome assembly GCA_016195085.1 of Pseudomonadota bacterium. Lineage (NCBI taxonomy): Bacteria > Pseudomonadati > Pseudomonadota > Pseudomonadota bacterium. The sequence continues at coordinate 84,805 of JACQAG010000003.1, forward strand.
ATTCCAAATCGGCTCGAATGGGCTGGGCTGCAGAACTATGTCGAGCTCGTCGCCGGCATCGAGACCTGGCGGGCCTTGCAGTTCACCTTGATCTACACGGTTGCCTGCGTCGGCGGCGAGTTCGTCCTCGGCCTCGTTCTCGCCCTCTTGCTGCACCATGCGCCGGTCGGCCGGCAAATGTTCACCGCGATCCTCGTGCTGCCGATGATGATGACGCCGATCGTGAGCGGCCTTGTCTGGCGGCTCATGTACAACCCGACCTATGGCGTGATCAATCAGAGCCTCGGCCTCGGCAATGTGCTGTGGCTGGGCGAGGTCGACTCTGCCGTGCTGGCGGTGATCATCGCGACGATCTGGCAGAACACCGGCTTCGTGATGATCCTGTTGCTGGCGGGTTTGCAATCCCTGTCCAAGGAGCCCTTCGAGGCGGCGCGCATCGACGGCGCCTCGGCCTGGCAATCGTTTCGCTACGTCATGCTGCCGCTGCTCGCACCGACGATTCTGGTCGTGCTCCTCATCCGGACCATCTTCGAGTTTCGCGCATTCGACGTCATCTGGATCTTGACCCAGGGCGGACCCGCAGGCGCCACGGAGGCCCTCAGCCTCCTCAATTTCCGCATGGGTTTTCGATATTTCGCAATCGGCCCTGCCGCGGCCTTGTCGTGGATCATGCTGGCGGCGACGGCGGTTCTGTCCGTGGGCTACATCCGGGCGCTCGGTCGTGCCCGCTAGAGGGAGACAACCCGGGCCCGGGAAGCCGGGCTCGCGGGCAGCGTCGATGATGGTGCGAGGACCGATGCTGTTCGGGCGGCGATGGAACCTCAAGGACATCTTGATCCTTGTTGCGCTGGTGTTTGCATCGGCGATCTTCCTGTTTCCGATCCTGCTCGTGGTCTCGGTCTCATTTAAGGCGCCGATCGACATCATGGCGATGCCGCCGAAATGGTTGTTCCAGCCGACGCTGGAGAACTATCGAGCGCTCTTGGGGCTGGTGCCGAGCGAGTTCAAGTTCGATCTTTGGCTGCACTTCCGCAACAGCATCCTCGCCGCCAGCGGCGCCACCTTCCTATCCCTGCTGCTGGGCACGCCGGCTGCTTACGCCTTCGCGCGCGTGTCCTTTCGGGGCAGCCAGACCATGCTCTTGTCGCTGCTCGCGGTGCGCATGCTGCCGCCGATCGCCACGGTGATCCCGCTGTTCCTGATCATGCGCGAGCTGCATCTCGTAGACTCTGTCATCGGCCTCGTCATCGCCTACACGACATTCAATCTGCCGTTCATCACTTGGATCATGCGCAGCTTCTTCCTCGATCTGCCGCGCGAGCTGGAGGAATCCGGTTGGATCGATGGCGCCACGCGCTGGCAGGCGTTCCGGCTGCTGATACTGCCCTTGAGCCTGCCCGGCCTCGTCGCCTCGGCGATCTTCGGATTGATGCTGGCATGGAACGATTTCCTGTTCGCGGTCATTCTGACGAGCCGAGACGCGCCGACGCTGCCGATGATGACGGCGGGCTTCGTCACCGACCAAGGTGTCTCCTGGGGCATCATGATGGCGGCGGGTGCAGTCATCATCGTGCCGGTGCTGGTCTTCACTCTGTTCGTGCAGCGCTTCCTCGTCTCCGGACTGACCTCGGGCGCGATGAAGGGATGAAAAGTGCTGCGAGGGGCGGCGGGCATGATGCTGCATGATCGGCTGCTGGGTGTTTATCGGCCCCCTCGCGGGGCGCAACGAAGGAAGGAGGAAAAGGCGATGGATATGAAATGGATGCGGATCGCCGCTGCGGCGGCGGTGACGGTCTTCTCGGCGGCCTGGGCGATGGGTCCAGCGCCGCTCATGGCGCAGCAGACGCTGAGGATCATCGGACCGACCGGCGGCGCCGTGAAAGCCTTGACCGAGGATCTGATCCCGGCCTTTCAAACGGCAACCGGCGTGAAGGTCGAGGGCATCTTCCTGCCGCAAGACGGCTTGACCCAGAAGGCGATGACGGAATTCGTCTCCCGAGCGCCGTCCTTCGATGCGATCATGTTCGAGACCAGCTGGGGCGGCCGCTACGCGCCGTTCCTCGATGATCTGCAGCCCTATGTCATCAAGGCCGGAGCTGCCTATGACGAGGCGGACATCCTAGCGGCGGCCCGCGGCATGGGCATCGCCGACGGCAAGACCGTCGGCCTTCCCTACCGCACGCTCGGGCGCATGCTCTACTACCGCAAGGACCTGTTCCAGGAAGCCGGCCTGAGCGAGCCGCCGAAGACCCTGCCGCAGATGCTGGAATACGCCCAGAAGCTGACCAAGGGCGACGTCTATGGCTTGGCGATCCTGGGCAAGCAGGGTTTCGGCAATGCCTATGAGTTCGGCAGCTACCTCTTCAGCAGCGGCGGCACCTGGTGGGACCGCAAGAGCTATGAGGTGCGCATCAACGATCCGATCGGGGTCAAGGCCTTGGGCTTCTACGCCGATCTTCGCAACAAGCAGAAGGTCGTCCCGCCGGAAGTGACCACCTGGGCCTGGGACGAATGGATCGCCGGCGCGCAAAACGGCCGCTACGCCATGACGATCATGCACGTTCCCTACGCCACCCAGATCGAGGATCCCAAGCTCAGCAAGACCGCCGGGAAATGGGGCTGGGCCGACGCGCCCGGATGGGACAGCCTGGCGCAGGGTGCCCCGCCGGTGGGCGGCTGGCTCTGGGGCCTGCCTGCCGAGAGCCGGCAGAAAGCGCTGGCTTGGCAGTTCATCGCCTATGTGACCGGCAAGGAGGCGCAGCTCAAGAGCGCGCTCAACGCCAACGCACCCTCGCGCCGCAGCGCGTTCATGAGCCCGGAGCTCAAGGCAAAATGGCCCTGGGCCGAGGTGGCGCTGCGCTCGCTCGATCGTGGTACGCCCATGTACAACAATCCCGAAGAGCTCGAAGCCGAAGCCGCGTTGGCGGTCAACGTGTCGGAGGCCTTGCTTGGCGCGAAGACGGCGCAGCAGGCGGCGGACGAGAGCGCGGCCAAGCTGAAGCAGATCCTGGAGAAGGCCGGCCGCTACAAGAAGTAGCCCCGGGAGACGCATGCCGGGGATGGGTGCCCTCCCGTCTCCGGCTTGCCCTACATCGTCGAGGCATCATTTCGGTCGGAGGCAGAGGCATGGGGACGGAGGACGGCAGCATCGGCGGGCCGCTGCGTGGACTGGCGCGGCTTCGCGATGTGCGGAGCCGCAGGGCTTCGAGCCACGACCGCAGCGGCGGCAACGAGGATTTCGTCTGGATCAAGCCGGGCGAGGCAGCGAGGCTTTTGGATGCCGAGGGTGCCGGCTGCATCACCCACATATGGATGACGGCGGCGTGCAAGGAGCGCCACTATCTGCGCAAGCTGGTGCTGCGCATGTGGTGGGATGGCGAAGAGACTCCGAGCGTGGAAGTGCCGCTCGGCGATTTCTTCGGCATCGGCCACGCCGAGACGCGGAACTTCGCCTCGCTGCCGCTCGCGATGTCGCCGCAGGCCGGACGCGGTCTCACCTGCTACTTCCCCATGCCCTTTGCCAAAGCGGCGCGCATCGAGGTCGAGAACCAGTGTTCGGAGACATCCGCGCGGCTTTACTTCTACGTCGACTATGAAAGCTACACTGCGCTCGCCGACGATATGGCACGGTTCCACGCGACCTGGCATCGCGAGAATCCCTGCGACGGCATGTCTCCCCAAGGCATGAATTTCGAGACCTACCAATATGAGGGAACCAACCGCACCGGCGAAGGCAACTACGTCATTCTCGAGGCGGAAGGAAGCGGCCACTATGTCGGCTGCCACCTCGACATCCATAATCTAACGGAGACCAAGGGGCGCAACTGGTATGGCGAGGGCGACGACATGATCTTTGTGGATGGGGAGTCCTTGCCAAGCATCCATGGCACCGGGACCGAGGACTACTTCAACACCGCTTGGTGCCCGCAGGAGCCGTTCACCAGCCCCTATTTCGGCATCACCATGCCCGGCGGTCCGAATTGGTCCGGCAAGATCTCGCTCTACCGTTATCACGTCGAGGATCCGATCCATTTCCGGAAATCGATCCGCGTCACCATCGAGCACGGCCACGCCAACCGCCGGTGCGACGACTACGCGAGCACCGCCTACTGGTACCAGGCTGAGCCGCACAAGAAGCAGCGCCCGCTCATGCCGGTTGCCGAGCGGCTGCCGCGCGAGGATCCCGTCTAGCGCCGGCCTTGGTCAGTAGCCTCGCGCCCGGTCCACCTCAAGGATCGGTCTGAGCCCGCGGCGAACGCGGTGCAGGTTTTCCACGACCTGCTGGGCGGCTGGCGAGCAGGCATTCGATCTCGCCAGGATCGCCGATCGCGGGCCAGCGGCGCACCTCGAGCCCGGGATCGGCGGCCTTGAGGCCGTCGGCCCAGGCATCGAGATCGGGCGCGCGTGAGTAGAGGAGGATGGTCATGGGGTTACGGTGGCGGCTGAAATGGGCTCTGTCTTTCCAGTTCGACAAGGCTCGACGGGCAAGGCTGCTTGTGCCTACTGTACGCGACTGGCCGTTGTCCATGGGCTTAAGCGGCCGCCGCCGGCAGCCATGACCGGAAAGTGCCCAATAGGGGAACGCGGCGGCGGCCCCGGTTTTCCTGGCGGAAAATCCGGGCGCAGGCCAGGCGGGGCGTCAACCGAAGGACCACAACGGGGAGGCGCGTCATGCATCCTATTTTGCACTCGAGAGGCCGCATGTCGGTGGCGGCAGCGGCACTGGCCGCCGCGTTCCTGGCGGCACCCGCCGCAGCGAGGGCGGAATCCGTTCTGCGCTTCGTGCCCGATGCGGATTTGAAGGTGCTGGACGCGACCTTCACCACCATCGGCACGACGATCGACCACGGTTACATGGTCTTCGACGTGCTCTACGCCCCGGACGGCAAATGGGAAACAAAGCCGCAGATGGCGGAGTCGCATACCGCCAGCGCCGACGGGCTCACCTGGACGTTCAAATTGCGCCCGGGCCTCACCTTTCATGACGGGAGCCCGGTCACCGGCGCGGACGTGGCGGAGTCGATCCGGCGCTGGGAGGCCAAGAATACGCTCGGGCGTACCATCGCAACATTCGTAGCCGAGGTGACCGCCGCGGGCGTCGACGGCGTCACGATCAAACTCAAGGCACCCTTCGCGCCAATGATCTGGGCGCTCGGCGCTTCGTCCAACCCGCTGTTCATCCTGCGCCAGCAGGAGGCGAGGACCGATCCGAACGTCCCCATCACCACCATGATCGGTTCCGGCCCGTTCACCTTCGAGGTGAAGGACTGGCAGCCCGGCAACAAGGTCGTCTACCGGAAATTCCAGGGCTACAAGCCGAGGCCCGAGCCGGCCGACGGTGTTGCCGGCGGCAAGGTCGTGAAGGTCGACCGCGTCGACTGGATGTACATTCCCGATGCCAATACCGCGGTCCAGGCGCTGATCAACAACGAGGTGGACGCGATGGTCGTGATCCCACCCGATCTGCTGCCGATATTGAAGAAGAACCCGAACGTGGTGACGGCGACGCCGGACAAGCTCGGCAATCAGACCATGCTGAGGCCGAACAGCCTGGTCCCGCCCTTCGACAATCCGAAGGTGCGCCAGGCACTGCTCTATGCCGTCGACCAAAACATGTACCTCCAGGTCATGCAGAACGATCCGTCGATGCGCACGCTTTGCTGGTCGGTGTTCATGTGCGGCACGCCCTTGGAGACCAAGGCCGGGCAGGGCGATTTCGCTACACCGGGCGCCAAGAAGGAGAAGGCGCGGCAGCTTTTGCAGGAGGCCGGCTACAAGGGCGAGCCCGTGGTCATGATGAACCCGACGGATCAGTCGGTGATCTCCGCCCTGACCCTGGTCTCGGCGCAGCTTTTGAAGGATGTCGGGTTTACCGTCGACGTGCAGAACATGGATTGGGCGACGCTGGTCTCGCGCCGCCCGGTCAAGGAGTCGCCGGCGGTCAACAAGGGCGGCTGGAGCGTGTTCCACACCTGGGGTACCGGGCCGTTCATGTCGAGCCCGCTGATGAATTCCGGCGCGCAGACACCTTGCGACGGCAAGAACTGGTTCGGTTGGCCCTGCGACGAGACCCTGGAGAAGACCAGGCTGGAGTTCATCACCGCGGATACCCCGGAGAAGATCCGCGACGTCAACGAGCGCTACCACAAGCGCTTCTACGAGGTCGTGCCCTATGTGCCCTTGGGGCAGTTCGTGGGGCCGGTCGCCTATCGCAAGGAATTGAAGGGCGTGCTCCAGGATGTCCGCTTCTCGCAGTGGAACATCGAGAAGTGATGCAGAGCCGGAGGGATCGCATGTTGTCAATGATGGTTGGCCGGCGCATTGCCGCCGGCTTGGCGTTCGCCGGCCTCGCCGGCCTCGCCGGCCTCATGGGTTCGAGCTGGACGGCGCTCGGCGCCACCACGCTCAAGGTCGTCGCCGAAGCCGAAATGCGCTCGGTCGATCCGATCTGGACCACGGCCGGCGTCGTCTATGCCCATGGCATGATGATCTACGACATGCTCTATGGCGAGGACGAGCTGGGCGTGCCGCATCCGCAAATGGTGGAGAGCCAGACCGCCAGCGCCGACGGCCTCACCTGGACCTTCACGCTCCGGCCGGGCTTGAAGTGGCAGGACGGCACGCCGGTGACGGCGCGCGACGTCGTGCCCTCGATCCGCCGCTGGGCGGCGCGCATGGCGGTCGGCGCGGTGATGATGGACCGGACGGCCGAGATGAAGGCGCTCGACGATCGGCGCTGGGAGATCCGCTTCAAGGATCGGTTCGGCCCGGTGACCAACGTGCTCGCCAATTCCGGCACCCCGCTCTTCGTCATGCGCGAGAAGGATGCGCTGACCGACCCCTTCCAGCAGGTGCTGGAAACCGTCGGTTCCGGCCCGTTCATCTTCAACAAGGACGAGTGGGTCCCCGGCAGCACCTGGACCTATCGCCGCAACCCCGACTACCTCGCCCGCAGCGGGCCGCCCGCCGGCCATTCCGGCAGCAAGGCAACCAAGCTCGACCGGGTGGAATACACCTACCTGCCCGACCAAGCCGTGGCGGTGCAGAGCGTGATCCGCGGCGAGATGGACATCGTCCAGTTTCCGCCGACCGATCTCGTGAAGCTCTTGAAGAACAGCCCCAACGTGAAGGTCGAGATCACCAACAAGCTCGGTCGTCTGGGCATTCTCCGGCCGAACTTCCTGGCGGCGCCGATGGACAACCCGAAGATCCGCCAGGTGCTGCTCTACGCCATGGATCAGAGCCAGATGCTGAATGCCGTGGTGGGCAATCCCGAGCAGGAGATCGTCTGCTGGTCGGGGCTCGCCTGCCGGGTGCCGCTCGACACCAAGGTCGGCCTCGGCGACTTCGCGCAGCCGACGGCGAACAAGGAGAAGGCCCGGGCGCTGCTCAAGGAGTCGGGCTACAAGAACGAGACGATCGTGCTCATGAACCCGACCGACCAGCCGCAGATCACCATCTTCGCCCAGCTCGCCGCCCAGCAGCTGAAGGAGGTCGGCTTCAACATCGACATGCAGAGCATGGATTGGGCAACCCTGGTCTCGCGCCGCTCGGTCAAGGACAATCCCAGCGCCAACCGCTCCGGCTGGCACGTCTTCATCACCACGTCCACGACCGGCTTCCAGGGCGAGCCCTTGGCGAACAACGCCCTCAATACCACCTGCGACGGCAAGAACTGGTTCGGCTGGCCCTGCGATGAGGAGCTGAACAAGATCCGCTTGGAGTTCGTCACCGCGGGTACTTCCGAGCAGCGCCTGGAGATCGCCGGGCGTCTCAACAAGCGCTTCTACGAGGTGGTGCCCTACGTCAACACCGGACAGTTCGTGACGCCGGCGGCCTACCGCACCAACATCTCCGGGATCATCGATCTCGGCTACCAGGTGCTTTGGGCGGTGGAGAAGAAATAGGAGCACTGATAGTACCCCCCACCCTAACCCTCCCCCGCAAGGGGGGAGGGGATACGAAAATACTTCGTCTCCTAACTCCCTCCCCCCTTGCGGGGGAGGGTAGGGGGGGGGTGATCCGATGGGCACGGATTAGGTTCAACCCAGCTTCGGCGTGAGGAGACGCAGTCAGCCGCCATGACCACCCGTCCGACCCGCCTTTCCACCGATATCGACTTCGATCGCGACGGCAAGCAGGTCTCCAATATCTTCATGGCGTGGTCGCGCAACGCCTCGGCCTATGGCGAGGTGCAGATCCCGATCGCCTGCATCAGGAATGGGCCGGGCAAGACCATGCTCTACACCGCCGGGACCCACGGCGATGAATATGAAGGGCAGGTGGCGCTGCTCGATCTCATCCGCGCGCTCGAGCCGGGAGAGATCCGCGGCCGCGTCATCATCGTGCCGGCGGCGAACTTTCCCGCGGCGATGAACGGCTCCCGGCTCTCGCCCTACGACAACGGCAACCTCAACCGGGCGCATCCGGGCGACCCGGATGGCGGGCCGACGGCGCAGATCGCCTATTACATCGGCCAGACTTTGGTGCCCATGGCGGACGCCTATCATGACCTGCACGCCGGCGGGTCCTCGCTCGATTATCTGCCCTTCGTCTCCAGCCACCTTTCCGGCAATGCCGAGCTGGATCAGCGTCAGCTCGCCGCGGCGAAGGCGTTTGCGCCGCCGATGGTGGTGATCGGCAAGTCCTCCGACGACCGCCTGGCGCAGCGCGCCGCGCATAAGCGCGGCATCATCGCCTTCGGCGGCGAATTCGGCGGCCGCGGCGCGGTCACCATTTCAGGGGTCAAGCTGGTCGCGACCGGTATCCGCAACATGCTGCACTTTCTCGGCATTCTGCCGGATTGGCAGCCGCCCAAGCCGAAGGCGCCGACCCGGCTCATGCAGATCGCCGGGCGCCGCTATTTCGTCTACGCCCCGGCCAATGGCCTCTTCGAGCCCGCGGTCGAGCTGGGAGATGAGGTCATAGCCGGGCAGAAGGCGGGAAGACTGCACTTCATCGAAGATCCCATGCGGCCGCCGATCGAGCCCACCTTCGCCATCGCGGGGACGGTCGTCTGCAAGCGGGTGCAGGGGCGCTGCGAGCGCGGCGACTGTCTGGCCCATCTCGCCACCCCGTATGCGGGTTGAGCCGATGCCGCCTCTCCCCGTCCATATCCTCGGCCGCGAGCGCATCGAATACGCCTTCGATCGGAGCCACGAGCCGCTCATCACCGTGACCGCACCCTGCGAGCTCTTGATCGACACGCATAATTCGCGCCGCGGCCGGCTGAACAAGCCGGAAGACGAGGAGGCTTGCCGGCCAGACCCCAAGGATCGCTTTCCCCAATCCAATCCGATGACCGGCCCGGTCGGCATCCTCGGTGCGGAGCCGGGCGACGCGCTCGCCGTCGACATTCTCGACATCCAGGTGGACGAGCAAGGCTATGTCGGCGTCTTCCCCGAGGTCGGAATCGTCCAGGACGTCACCAACCGCCGCACCGTCGTCATGCTGCCGGTCAAGGACGGGCAGGTGCATTTCAAGGATCTGAGGTTGCCCTTGAAGCCGATGATCGGCGCCATGGCCTGCGCGCCGGCGGGAGAGCCGATCTCGGTCGGCCTCATCGGGCGGCATGGCGGCAATATGGACAACAACCGGGTGACGGTCGGAACCAAGGTGCATCTGCCGATCCGGGTCGGCTCGGCGCTTTTCTACGTGGGCGACGTGCACGCGACCATGGGCGATGCGGAGATGAGCGGCTCTGGTGCGGAGATCGGCGCGCGCGTGCACCTGAAGCTCGAGCTGGTGAAGGGGGCGGCCAGGGAGTGGCCGTGGATGGAGACCGCGGACCGCATCATCACCACGGCCTCGGCGCCGAAATTCGAGGCGGCCGCCGAGCTCGCCACAAGCTCGATGATGATCCTTTTGCAGGAGCGCTTGCAGGTGAGCGCGGTCGATGCCTTCGCGCTTCTGTCGATCGCCGGCGATCTCCGGGTCAATCAGTATTGCTCATCGGAGCGGCTCGGCACCTCGGTCAGGATGGAGTTCCCCAAGCTCAACGCCGGGATGACGCGGGCTTAGTACCGGGTATCGCAAGCGCGCGAGACACCCCCTCCCCAACCTTCGTGTTCGAGCGTTACCGGAAGAGGCTGACCAGGGCCTTTGGTGCCGCGTTGGCGATGTTCAGGGTCTGGATCGAGAGCTGCTGCTGCACCTGCAGAGCCTGCAGCTGCGAGGAAGCCCGCGCAGATCCGCATCGACGATGCTGCCGAGGCCGACATTGCTCGCGTCCGACAGCTGCGAGATGAACGAGTCCTGGAAGTTGATCGCCTTGGTGTCGGCGCCGAGATTGCCGAGCACGGTGGCGATCGAGGCTTGCGCCAGCTGCAAGGCCGACAAAGCCTGTGCGGCCTGCACCGTCGAGCTGATGTTCTGGTTCCCGAGGTTGATGGAGTCGAGCGAGAACGAGGAGTTCGAGCGGATGGCCAAGGTCGAGCCGTCGATGTTGGCGATGACGTTGATCGACGATGACCCGGCCGACAAGAGGTTGCGGCCATTGTAGGTCGCGTTGGCGATGAAGGTATTGATCTGGGCGACCAGATTCTGGAAGTCGGCATTGAGGATCGACTGCTGGGCGGTCGAGTTGCCGGCGTTCTCGCCCTGGGTGATCTTCGCTTGGATGTCGCCCAGGATATCGGAGATCGCATTCGCGCCGGCGAGGCTGACCGTCGCCACGCCACGTCCATTGGCGATGCCTTGGCTCACCGCCGCATAGGCCTTGATCGACCCGCGAATGCCTTGCGCAATCGCAAAGCTGGAGGCGTCGTCCACCGCGCTCGCGACCTTGAGACCGGTGGCGACCTGGTTCTGGACGGCGTTCAAGCGCGCATTGATGATGTTGAGGTTCTGCAGCGCGACGAACGCACCGACATTGGTATTGATCGAGCTGGTCATGGGCTCACTCCTTCTGTAGCAGCCCGGGACACCGCTGTTTTAGCGGCCCATCGATGCGTGTCCGTCGTTACTTGGGGTGTGCGCTGATCCTAGGGATGGAAGGTGGACGACCGGTCGGCGGGGCGCCTAGGCCGATATGTTGAGCGTCTGCCCGAGATTGGATTTGCTGGAGCTCTGGGTCGGGGACGACCCGGCCGGGCTGGAGCTCGGGCCCTGCTGGGCGGCTTGCTGGGCCTGGGCCGTCTGGGCCGCCTGAACCGCCACCTGCAGCGGACTGGTCCAGGCCTGGCCGGCCTGTCCCGGCGCCGCACCGGGTGTCGGCGTCGGTGGGAGATTGGGGGTGTGGATCGGGGAGGAGATTCCGGAGACGCTCATGGCATTGTACCTCTTGCGCTGGGGGGCCTCGTGCCGGGCATGGACGTGTTTTGTCGAGCGCCCGGACGGCGAAACCCTAGCCGCGCGCCAGGGGGTCGTCTTTCCTCCGAAAGGTGGAACGACGGTCCGGACGAGACCGACCGCCACCGGGGTTGCGCCTCAATTTCGCCCCGTTGGTCAATAACCTTGCGAATCACCACCGGAACGCATTAGGACGGGACAATGGCCGACGCACCGCAAGACCCAAGCCGCTCGCCCTCCCTGCAACCGGCCGCCGCCGGGAGGGGATTCTGGGCCCTCAGCCGCCGGGATGCGATGACCGGCCTGCTGGCGCTACCCCTGGCAGGACTCGCGGCCGGACCGGCCCGGGCCGAGCTCCATATCGACATCACCCGCGGTAAGATCGAGCCGGTCCCGATCGCCATCACCACCTTCACCTCGACCAGGCCCGAGGAGACCCGGGTCGGCCGCGACATCTCCGAAGTGATCTCCGCCAATCTCGAGCGCTCCGGCCTGTTCAAGCCGATCGACCCGAAATCCTTCGTGCAGACGCCGGAATCCTTGAAGGTGCAGCCGCGCTTCGCCGATTGGCGGGTGATCAGCGCCCAGGCGCTGGTGCAGGGCAATGTCGAGAACCAGGCGGACGGCCGGCTCAAGGTCGAGTTCCGGCTCTGGGACGTGTTCGCCCAGCAGCAGATGACCGGGCTTGCCTATTTCACCGTGCCGGGGAACTGGCGGCGGGTGGCGCACATCGTCTCCGATGCGATCTACAAGCGGATGACCGGCGAGGACGGCTATTTCGACACTCGCATCGTCTATGTCTCGGAGAGCGGCCCCAAGACGAAGCCGGTCAAGCGGCTGGCGATCATGGACCAGGACGGCGCCAACCATAAGTTCCTGACCGACGGCGCCTATCTCGTGCTGACGCCGCGCTTCTCGCCGACCGCCCAGGAGATCACCTATCTCTCCTATTACCGCGATCAGCCCCGGGTCTATCTCTTCAACATCGACACCGGCCGCCAGGAGCTGGTCGGCAACTTTCCCGGCATGACCTTCGCGCCCCGGTTCTCGCCCGACGGCCAGAAGGTGGTCTTCAGCCTGTCGAAAGACGGCAAGTCCGAAATCTATGCCATGGACTTGCGCACGCGACAGGTCACCCGACTGACCAACGGCAGCTCGATCGACACATCGCCGTCATATTCGCCCGATGGTCAGCGCATCACCTTCAATTCCGATCGCGGCGGCAATCCGTACCTCTATACGATGAACGCGGACGGCGGCAACGTACAGCGGATCAGCTTCGGCGAGGGGTTGTACTACACGCCGGTCTGGAGCCCGCGCGGCGATCTGATCGCCTTCACCAAGCAGCGGGCAGGGGTGTTCGCTATCGGCGTCATGCGGCCGGACGGCAAGGGCGAGCGCATTCTAAGCGAGAGCTATCTCGACGAGGGACCGACCTGGGCGCCCAATGGCCGCGTCCTCATGTTCTTTCGCCAGCAGAAATCCGATCCGCAAGGCAGGGGCGGCTCGGTCAGGCTGCACTCGGTCGACCTCACCGGATTCAATCAGCGGGAAGTCATCACGCCCTTGGACGCATCCGACCCCGCCTGGTCGCCGCTGCTGCCGTAGCGCCGTGCGAATGCCCCCACCCTAACCCTCCCCTGCCTAAGGCGAGGGAGGGGACACGAGGCGTGAGTTCTGCTCCCTCCCCCGCGCCCTACGCGGGGGAGGGTAGGGGTGGGGGCAGCATCTCAGCCCTGCTTCTCGACGTTCCAGTAGACCTGCCAGGGAACCTCGAGCACGCCCTTTAGCGTGTTGCGGTAGGCGACGGGCTGGAAGAACTGGCCCAAGGGCACGTAGTGCACGAACTCTGCCGCCCGGCGCTGCAGCTGCTCGGCGATCGCCTTGCGCTTGGCCATGTCGGGCTCGCCGGCAAAGGCGTCGCGCAGCTTCTCGGTCTCCGGGTCGCAGGGCCAGCCGAACCAGCTCTTGCGCTCGCAGGCGCCGGAGATATTGAAGTTGCTGACCGGCGGCCCCAGCTCGAGCCCGGTCGAATAGGTGTGGTACATGCTCCAGCCGCCCTGGCCGATCGGGTCCTGCTTGCCGCGCCTCAGCACCAATTGGCCCCAATCCATGGCCTCGATGTCGATGTTCAATCCGAGCTCGCGCAGCCGCTGGATCGTCACCTCGGTCAGATCGCGGATCACCTTGAAGTCGGTTGGCTGCAGGATGACGATCTTTTCGCCCTTGTAGCCCGCTTCCTTGAGCAGAGCCTTGGCCTTCTCCAGATTGGGCTTCTTGAAGTCGTCGGTGCCGGCCTCGCTCGCATAGGGCGTGCCGCAGGTGAGCCAGGCGTGGCAGGCCTTCCAGTAGGTCGGATCGCCGCCGATCGCGGCTGCCATGTAGTCTTCCTGATTGACCGCGTAGAGCAGCGCCTGGCGCGCCTTCATGTTGTCGAAGGGCGGCAAGATGAAGTTCGGCCGGAGATAGGCAAGGAAGCCGGATTTGTTGTGGATGGCGAGAACGATGTCCTTGTTCTTCTTCAAGACCGGCACGAGGTCGTTCGCCGGCGTCTCCAGGAGATCGACCTCGCCCGCCTGCAGCGCCGCCACGGCCGTGTTCGAATCCGGAATGATGATCCATTCCACGCGCTCGGTCTTGGCGATCTTGCCGCCGGCATAGAAGTTCGCCGGCTCGGCGCGCGCCACGTAGTCGGGGTTCTTGACGAACACCACCTTGCTGCCGGGGACCCACTCGTCCTTCTTGAAGAGGTAGGGGCCGGAGCCGACGATGTCGGTGACCGCGGTGTTGACGTCGACCAGCGCCTCCTTCTCGCGCATGATGTAGCTCGCCATGCCGATCGTCTTGGCGAAGGAATCGATCACCAGGCCCCAGGGCTGCTTCAAGGTGAGCGTGAAGGTGCGGTCGTCGACGGCGGCCAAGGTCATGCCGAGCTCGACCATCTTCTTGCCATTGAGGTCGCGGCCGGCCCAGCGCTTGACCGACGCGACCGCATCGGCGGACTTGACCGGCTGGCCGTCGGAGAATTTGAGGTTGGGCCTGAGCTTGAAGGTGTAGGTGAGGCCGTCGGCGCCGACCGAATAGCTCTCCGCCATCTGCGGCTTCGGCTGCCCTTCGGTGTCCTGGGCCAAGAGCGTGTCGTAGATCATGTAGGCGAATTCGCCGGTGATCCCCGCATTGTTGACGAAGGGATCGAGGATCCTGACATCGGCTTGCGGCACCACCTTCAGCGGCTTCGGCTGGGCCGCCGCATCGCCCGCCGCCAACGCTCCTAAGGTCATGGCTGCGGCCGCGGCCGCCACCGATGCCAATCGACGCCCGCTAGTCCCCGCCATTTTTCGCCTCCCGTGGTCGAGGTTTCCTTTTGGAAAGTGTGCTCCCGCCGTCGACCCGTTGCAACGGCGACTTTGGCGGGCGCGCTTGCGGCCGGACGGTCAAGCCCGCTCCTCGATCGCCGCCACGAGCCAATCCACCCGGTCCTTGCCGAAATAGCGGGCACCGTCGAGGACGAAGGTCGGCACCCCCGGGCACTGGAGCCGGTCGAATTCTTCCAGCGCTGCCCAGACCTCGCGGCCCGGCACCTCGCGCATGGCCTCGGCGAGGAGGCGGTCGCCCTCGAGACCGGCGCGCTCCGCCGCCCAGGCGATGGTCTCGGGGAGATTCACATCCATTCCTTCGACCCATGCCGCTTCAAACAGCGCCTGGTCGAGCGCGTGCTCGCGGCCGGATTCCCGTGCCGCATAGTAGGCCCTGGCCGGCAGCTCCTCGCGCTGCCAATCCGTCTTGGCCCAGTGCTGCGCACGCTGGAGCAGCGTACCCGGAGGAGGATAAACCAAGGGAATGGCGTGGCGCTTGGCCCACCTTGCCGCGTCCTCGCGGTGGTAAGAGCCCATCGCCGGTGTTTCTCTGCCGCCGACGAGATCGGCGACGAGCAGGCCGCGCTCGCGCGGTATCAAGAATGGCCGGCGGACGAGTTGGACCGTCGGCCGCTCTGCCAAGGCGCGCCGCAGCAGCACCGAGCCGATATAGGCATTGGGCGAATGATAGATGGTGTAGGCGTGGACCTGCAGCATGGCATGGGTGGCGCTGGTGGGCGCGGCGGATTCTAGCCGAAGTCGCGAAGGCGGTCGCGCCCCGGGAGCCCTGAGCTCGAGGGCGCTACATGACCCCCGCGCTCAGAATTGGGTGAAGCGCATCAGCTGCAGCTGACGGCCGCCGGGCAGGGTCACCGTGGCGGTTGTCTGCGAGGTGAACTGCACGGTGACCTGGCCTTGCGCCAGCGCGGTCAAGCTGGGACGCGGCCCACTGGTGAGCGTCTCGCCGCCGGCGTATTCGCTGAGCGTGGCCATCAGCACGAGGCTGGTGCCGGAGCCGAACACCCCGGTGCTGGTGCTCGGCGTCCCCTGGGCCACATACCAGCGGGCAGTCCCGTCGCTGGCGTACATATAGGTCGCAAGGAAGATCTGGCTTCCTTGCATTTCGATGAACCAGCCCGTGCCGCTCTCGGCGGCATTCCAATACCACCCGGTCTGCGGCGCCGAAGTCAGCGCCGGCGGCGTGACGCCGCCGCTGGTGAAGGGATAGCGCGTGATCAAGGTGCTGGGCGCGGTGGTGCCGAAGGCACTGCCGCTCCAGCGGATTGTGGCTTGGGTGGTGCTGGCGAAGGAGATCGCCACGGTGGCGACCTGGCCCAACTGGCTTGCCGGCTGCGGATTGCCGGCGAGCGTGCCGCCGCCCGCATATTCGTAGAGCGGGGCTGAAAACTCGGTGCCGGTGAGAGTGCCGGTGGCGATATACCAGACGCTGGTCCCGTCGACGCGATACATGTAGGCGGCGAGCATCAGATGCCCGTTTTCGACCTCGAGCGCATAGCCGCGTCCGGGCTCCGCCGACGACCACCACCAGCCGGATTGCGGTGTGATTCCGGTCGCGGTGCCCGCGCCGATCGTGGCCAAGGTTTGCCAATTCGCATATTGCCGGAAGCTGCTGGCGCTGCCGTTGGCGACGGCGATGATCTGGATCGCCGTTCCGGATGGCTGGTTGGCGAGATTGAAGAGCCTGAAGCCGGAGAAATGCAGGATGGCGTTGGCAGGGAGATCGCTCGAGATCTGATAGTTGACCACGCCCGTGGACGCGCCATTCTCGGTGACGATGGCTCCGCTCGCCGTTGCGCTGATCGCGGCACCGCTGGCATCGGTGATGCTGAGGCTCGGCACGGCGACATACTGGCCGTGGCTGAGGTAAAGCGACAAGGTGGCGTTGGTCCAGCTCTGACCGGACGCAAGCGCCCCCACATCGAGGTCGTAGCCGGTGTTGGTGAGGTTCTCGACGGCAGTGGCATTGCTGGCCGCGGTCAGCGACGCCGGGTTGCTGACCGTGCCGACCATCGTGATGCTGCCGATGGCGAGGGCGCTCCTGGGAAGCGGCAAGAGGAGGAGCGCAAGCAGAGCGAACCTGAAGAAGCGGGCCATCGGCTGTTTCCCTTCTGGAAATGCGGCCTCGTCCGACGATCGATCGATCCACTCGCCGGCGATGTGACGGCGGTCACACCTGGCGAAGGAAGCGCGTCCGACACCCGATCCGCGCGCAAGAAGCGGGCCGTAGGCTAGATCTCTGCAAAACCTCGCCTCCCTCGACCTCGAGCGGTGCCATGATGGGGTGTCGCTCGGCAAATTCTGCCGAACCGGCCGTTCCGAAGTTCGACGGTGATGCCGGCGAACTTCGAAACCGGCACTCTAGCGATCGGCGTGGCAGAGGCAGATCTGGTGCCGGCTCCGGCTTTCGAAGGGTTCTCGGGAAAAGTCGCCGAAGCGCTGCTCCAGGTGCAACCCGGCGCGCTTCAGGACGAGCGGCAGCTCCTGCGGGAAGATATTTCGCAAATGCAATGGCACGGTGACGAAGTCCGGCCGCTCCGGGGTCGAGAAGAACCACGTGCTGCGGCTGATCTGTTGGGCCGCGTCGTAATTCGTGGTCTCCTCCAGCAGAATCCGGCCGTGTTTGGGGTGGGTATAGCGCCCGACCTCGAAGCGCTGCTCGGGATCGCGGCCGAGGATGCGGAGCGCGGGATTGAAGACATCGAGAGCGAAGATGCCGCCCTTCGCCAGATGCCGCGCGGCCGCGGCAAGGCAAGCGGTCAGATCCTCGGCGCTGGTGAGATGGAGGAGAGAATTGGTGGCGATGAAGATGAAGCCGAAGTGCCGGCCGAGATCGAAGCGCCGCATATCGGCTTCGACCCAGGTGACCTCGGCGCCCGCTCCCTTCGCCCGGTCCTTGGCGGATGCGAGCATGGTCGGCGAGGAGTCGAGGCCGACGATGTCGAGGCCCGAGCCGGCCAGCGCTATGGTCAAGCGGCCGGTGCCGCAGGCAAGCTCGAGCACGCCGCCCTCGTGCCGGAGCGCCTCTTCGCGGTAGAACCCTTCCGCGAGGCCTGGAGCGATGACCAGGTCATAGAGGTCGGGATGGTCGTAGAGCGATGGTTCGTTCATGGCAGCAAGGAGCGTGGCTTGGCTGACCACCATCATAGAGCGGGTCCTTCGGGCCGGCCGCCGCAACCTCGGTGGCTTGGCGGGTTCCTCGTCGCTCTCTTTCTCATTGCCGGCCCCGTGCCGGCGTCTGCCGGGACGCCCTACGCGCTCATCTCGCCGGAGCGCGTCGCCGCTCTTGCTTCCCGCCCGGATACGCCAGAGGGCAAGACGGAGATCCGGTTTGCGAACAGAGTGCTCGACCAGGCCCCGAAGGCGCTCACGCGCATCCATGTCGAGGGCACCCTGCCGCATCAGGCAATCTATGACGAGAGCAACGAAGCCAAGCGCGACTGGCCGGTCATGCTCGATCTGGCACTTGCCTACCGGCTGACCGGCGATGAGCGCTACCGGGCGCAGGCCGAGCGGTTCCTCTTCGCCTGGGTCGATGTCTATGTCGTAAGCTTCAACCCCATCGACGAGAGCGAGCTTGACCATCTCATCCTCGTCTACGATCTCCTGCGCGGCAGCCTGGCGGCGCCGGGGGACACCAAGATGCATGCGTTCCTTGCGACCATGGCGAGGGGCTATATCGGCCGCATCGCGGCTGCGAAAAAGCTCGATACCGGCAATTGGCAAAGCCATCGGATCAAGCTGGTGACGCTTGCCGCCTATGCCTTGGGCGATCCGGAGCTCATCGGCCAGGCCCGCGCGCTCTTTCAGGCGCATGTCGGTCGCAATATCGGCGCCGACGGGGCGGTCTGGGATTTCTCGGAGCGCGACGCCTTGCATTACGTGACCTACGACCTCGAGCCCTTGTCGGTCGCAGCACTTGCCGCGAAGGCCCATGGCGAGGATTGGTCCACCTTCGAAGCGCCGAACCGCGGCTCGCTGGCGAAGGCGCTGGCCTGGCTCGTGCCTTACGCCGAAGGGCGGCAGACCCATGCGGAGTTCGTGAATTCCCGGGTCAAATTCGACGCGGTCCGGCGCGATGCCGGTGTCGCCGGCTTCGCCGGATTCTGGGAGCCGAAGAGTGCGACCTATCTCTATGGGCTCGCCAGCCGCTTGGACCAACGCTATGCGCCGCTCGCGGCCAAGCTTGCGGGCTGGCACCGGCCCTGGCTGGCGCTGTGCTTGGACTAGGGTGGGCTCGCAAACGCGCGGCCGCATTTGAAATGGTATTGTTGCCGCGTTTATGCTGATCCGAGGGGATCAAATGACGCGGCGAGATTTCATCTTGCTTGTCGGGAGCGCGGCGGCGTGGCCGCGCATGGCGGGTGCGCAGCCGGCAAAGATGCTGCGCGTCGGTACGGCCAACGTGCAATCGAGATCGGCGCCGCAATGGGTGGCTTTCGAGCGACGCATGGCAGAGCTTGGGTATCAAGAAGGCAGGAATTTCACGTTCGACTTCATGCAAATCTCGGGCACTGAAGCATGGGAAGCTAGCTACCGAGAAGCAGTCGCGCGCAAGGCGGACATCATCGTTGCGGCCGGCCCGGAGCTCAGTCTGAAGTCGGCGCTCGCAGCCACAGACAAGCTGCCGATTGTGATGATTGCGGTCGACTACGATCCGGTCGAACGCGGATACGTCGCGAGCCTTGCGAGACCGACAGGCACCGTCACCGGCGTCTATTTTCAGAGCACAGAGCTGGCGGGCAAGCACCTGCAGTTGATGAAGGAGTCATTCCCGGATTTGGCAACGGTGGCGGTGTTCTGGGATCGGCCGTCGGCCGACTATTGGGCGGCCTTGCAAGCCGTCGCGCCCCGGCTCGGAGTGCGGCTCGCCGGCGTCGAGTTCCGCGAGCGGCCCTACGACTACGAGCGGGCAATCGCTGAGGTGGCGCCGGACAATCGCCAATTCCTCTTGGCGCACGCGTCGCCATTCTTCTTTCTCGATCGGGTGCGTCTGGCCGAATTCGCGCTTCAGCACCGCATGGTTTCGATGCTCGGCACGCGCGAATCGGTCCTCGCAGGGGGCCTGATATCCTACGGGCCGAGCCTGACGGGAATGTTCGCGCTTGCTGCAAACTACGTCGATCGCATTGCGACGGGGACCAAGCCAACGAATATGCCGATCGAGCAGCCAACGAAATTCGAGCTGGTCATCAATTTGAAGACCGCCAAGGCGCTTGGCGTCAACATGCCAGCGATGGTGCTGGCGCGTGCCGACGAAGTGATCGAGTAACAATGCTGTTTGCTGCGGCGGACGAGTCCGGAGCTGGCATTTCTGCGACATGGCGGGACACGCGAACGACGGCCGCACACAACTCTGAGGCGGTCATTTGCGCGACGCGACGACCATTGCCCTCTTATGAGTTCATGCGCTAGCCGGACGTGACCGTAAGCCATGACCCGCGCGCCCGGTAGCTCGCGGCCTTGACCTGGAATAGCGCGCCTTGATCGTTGATGGTGTTTGGTCTCGGTAAGCCGGCATAGAACTCTGCGAGGCCGTAGGGCGCATACACCTCATGAGAGTGCTCTGAGGAGACATGAATGCCGACGCACGTGCAGGGGATGCGAAATCGGTCGATGCCGTCGCGGCTACAGCGCAAGCGAGGTCAGGAACGCTTTGACGGCCGCCCAGTTCTCCTCCGCGCCCTTCGGGTTGCGGTCTAGGCTTAACGTCGATGAGCCATGGACGCCGGCGATGCGCGGCACGAATTGGATTTTCTGGCGCCCCGGCGCGGAATCGAGGATCGCCTTTGCCTGTGCCACCTCGGCACCTTCCTTTGCCGAGGTGACGTATATCGGAATGGAGAGTTGCGCGGCCGCCCGTCGCACGCTCGTCGCACCATCGAGATATTCACCAGGCGAAAAAGCCAGAAGCGCCTTCACCTCGTCGGGATGCTTGGCCGCAAGCAGAAAGACGAGCGCTGCGGAGTAGCTGCTGCCCCAGACGATTGCCGGTCCGGAGCGGCCTGTCGATCTTGCCCATAGGAGAGCGGCTTCAAGATCGCCGTAGGCTTTGCCATAGCCCTCGCTGTGCCCGAGGCGCTGCACCGTCTCGTTGTCATGCCCGAAGAGCGATCCACCGGAGCGCTGATCGATCGCTAGTGCATCGAAGCCAAGCGTCAACAAGTTCGGCGCGATCGTCGCGTATTCAGCGCGGTTCGATCCGGCCTGGTGGAAGAGCAGTATGAGCGGCCGGCCCGGGGCGCCCATCGTGTAGTAGTCGGCGAATACGGTGACGTTGTCGCTTGCTTTGAATGACACAGCAGTCTGCGCGGCACTTGCCGCCGATGCGGACAGCCCTATAGCCAGACACCAGACGAGCTGTAAGCGGCGTACAAAGCTCGTTCTCGTCCCCCAAGCATCCTCATAATAGAAACGTGCCGTATAACTCTAATCGAGTCGCCTTAGGTTCCATCCGCGCTCCACGACATGGTCGATGGCGGCCGGTCGAAATCGGGGGCGATAGGCCCTCATAAAACGCCCTCTCGAGGCGACGCGCCGCCTCGGGAAGGGTGGAGCTAGAGGCGGCGAAGGATTGCCAGGGTCTCCTCAGGATCGGGTCGCGTCGTGTAGTCCGGATCGGCTTCGACCGCCGCAACGATGCCGCCCATGCGGATTACGATCCTCGCCGGAATCGATAGCCGCCAGCTCGCATCACCATTGAAGCGTTGCAGGTCGAGGCCGAAGCCGGAGTAGATCGTCTTCAGACTCGCGGGCAGCTCGAAGGCAAGGCCATAGGCCTCGCCGACGGCATTACCCGGGTCGGTGAGGATGGGAAATGTCAGCTTGTGCGTCTCCGCGCCGGCCTTAGTGAACTCGGGCAACTGCGGGGTCAACGCCACCAGCTCGGCGCCGAGGTTCTTGATATCCGCCAATACGAGTTGCAGAGCCTCCAGCTCATGCCTGCAATAGGGTCACCAAAAGCCTCGAAAGACCGTCAACACCACGGCACCGCCCGCAAGCAGGCCCGCGAGGCCTACCGTTGTGCCGTTCTGGTCCTTGAGCGAGAAGTCGGGTGCTTTCATTCCGGGCTTGATGACACGCTCCAAAATTCCGGAAGCACGAAGCTCCGCCGTTGCGGCATCCATCTTCGCTTTCACGTGTTCCGGCGTCTTCGAGGCGGCCTTCATGGCCGCAAGAGATTGACGAAGGCTCATCATTCGAGTCCTTGAAAGTGGTTGAAGATTGCTGTCGCAGCATCCGGAGCGTACACGGCTCCTCGCATCTCGGCTATTGTTTTTTAGATCGTTCGATATAAAATACAACGTGTCTTGAACCCGCGATGGAGACCAATGGGAAGGCCACGAGAATTCGACGATGCGGCTGTGCTCGATGCGGCGACGGACTGCTTTTGGCAGCGCGGGTACAAGGCGACGTCTATTCGTGATCTCGCCATGCAGATGGGGATAACGGGTCCGAGCCTCTACAACGCGTTCGGGGGAAAGCGCGCGCTTTTTCGCCTGATTCTCGAGCGCTACGTGGAGCGCTCCATGCGCGCGCGCATTCAGCGGTTGGAGTCGAGCCTTCGGCCTAAACAGGCCATTCGGGCCTTCCTTGCCGAAATCGTCGAGCGCTCGCTCGACGATCGCCACCGACGCGGCTGCCTGCTCGTGAACTCGGCTCTCGACGTCGCACCGCACGACCGGGAAATCGGCGCGGAGATCGCGGATCGGTTGGGGGAGATCGAGACTTTCTTTCGGCGACGAATCGTGGCCGCACAGGTCGAAGGAACCGTGCCGCCGGATCGCGATGCCAAGGATACCGCACGTGTGCTGTTGGGGGTGACCCTGGGAATCCGCGTGCTTGCCCGATCGAAACCCGACCGCCAGTTGCTGGAAGGTATGGCACGGCCCGCTCTGGCGCTGCTCAACTGGCCGCGTCGCTCCAGGAAGACGAAGCACCGATGATCGATCTCTATTACGGGACGACGCCGAACGGCCACAAGATTACGATTTTCCTCGAGGAGGGCGGACTTCCTCAGGGTAGCAATCGAACCCACGAGACCCTTTCGAGTTTGCCCGCCTTCAAGAGCAAATGTCCTCTGGCACGAAGCCGCAGTACCGTCAGAGCGCAGGTTATTCCGCTTTTGGGAGTGAAGCGGACAGACCCGCAATTTCAGGAGATCGACGCGTGATGGCGAGCTCCGAAGCTAAGCGGCGCTCGGCTCAATTCCGGTACCCCGACGTGTCGAGCGCCTCCAAGACGGCGTCCCGCAAGGCACGGTCAGTAAATGGCTTGGCGAGGATCGCTGCGGGGCCAGTCGTCGCCGCCAACTTGAGGAGGTCTGCACTCCCGCCGGAGATGGCGATGATGGGTACGGAGGGGTCGAGCCCGCGGAGCACGCTGATCGTCTGGATGCCATCGATGCGCGGCATGATCAGGTCGGTAATGACCAGGTCCGGACGGCACCGCGTGAAGCGGTCGATCCCTTCGAGGCCATCGGACGCAGTCCGAACCGCATGGCCTTCGCCCTCCAGCATGGCCCGCACCAGCTTGCGAAAGCGCGGATCGTCCTCGATCACGAGCACGGTCGCCACGGTACGATCACCTCCCCATGAGAACCTATTGCATACGGCGATATGTTGCAATCTAAAGTAATTTCCCGTAAAAGATGAATTCGGCACCGGTGAGGTTTGAATTTACATAGAAATTCGGACCAGAACTCGCGCGTTCCCGCCTTGAGGCCGCCGGGTAACGGTGTTTCTAGCTGGAAACGACGAAGGGAGCGGCAGCCATCGCTAATAAGGAATTAGCTACGAGGATGAAGGTCGGCAGGACTTCGCCCAACCTCGACTGGGGGCGCATCGCAGAATGGACAGCCTGCATTGTCGAGGGTGACCTCGCGCCGATCGGGAAAATCTTTAACCAGGCTGGTGCCGATGCGCCTGAGGCCCTCTGGAATCCTACGGCCGACCAGATGACGGCACCGCCGTTGCGTTTCCTGATCAACCATTGGCACGGTCTCGCACGCGGCGGTGTCCTCCCTTATCTCCGAGAGATTGACCCACTCGCGCTACGCCCAGCGCTCGGCTACCTCATGCTGCTCGATGCCGTCGATGGCGGCCTCGACTTCCGCTATCGCCTGTATGGCAGCATCATCGCGGAGATCTCAAAACTCGAAATGACGGGAAAGCTCCTCTCGGAACACCCGGCGAGCTCCTACACCACCGAGTTCGGGATCGCCGCATCGCGCGCCGCGCTCTGCCGACGCGCGGCGCTCTACACCACGCGCAAGCCGATGATGGCCGAAGTCACCTCGCAATGGCAGAGAGTGGCTCTGCCGCTCGTCGATGACAGCGGTGTCGCGGTACGCCTTCTCGCCGGAACGGTGGCGATCGGGCTCGACGGACGGATGATCAGCGGCTGATCCTCTTCGAGGTGACCTTCTATCCCGACGTCTCGATCTATCTGGTCCGACTTCTGCTGCCTGCGAGCTGCGCTACCGTGCGCCGCCATTCGAATGCTGGAGACCTATGCGATGGCAGAAGAGGACGTCGACCGCAAGAATCTGCTCGCGCTCACAACCGACATTGTAGCCGCGCATGTCGCTCACAACACCGTCACCGTCGCGGATCTGCCCATTTTGATCAGACAGGTACATGCCTCGCTCGCATCTCTCGGTTCAGCGTCCGAAGAGAATCCAGCACGACCCACACCGGCCGTTGCCATCAAGCGCTCGATAACACCCGACTTGCCGACTTGCCTGGAGGACAGGAAGAAATTCAAGATGCTCAAGCGCCATCTGAAGACGACGTTCAATCTAACCCCGCAGCAGTACCGGGAGCGCTGGGGCCTGCCATCTGACTATCCGATGGTCGCGCCGAATTATTCGGCCGAGCGTTCGCAGATGGCCAAGGACATCGGGCTGGGAACGCGAAAGCGGGCCAAAGGAAAATAGCGCCGCTTGCGGATTTGAAAGCGATTACCCAGGGCGCGGACTCTTAACAGTGTAACTAACTGCGACTGGTTTCAACCTCAATGCGGACGTAGCATGGAGGGTGCCGACACTTCGCTATTTGTTGACCCGTTGCTGACCTCGGATGTCGGTTGCAAGCAACACATCGACATGTCCGTGATATGCGTAGCCCCGAGCGCCACCCCCTGTCGGTGCATGTGACCCACGCCCTCAATCGAGATTGGGTCGCCGTGCCGCTGGCACGCGACCGGGCGATCTACGGCCTCGCGGCCCGAATCGTTCGCGCTCGGATCCCGCGACGAGCTGTTCTAGCCCCGTGTGTATGAAAGGAGCGACCAGCGCGCGCGGGTCCGACGTCAGATCGGGATCCTGTCGGAAGCGCTCGAGCATGAACTTCACGAAGCTTCGTACGCGCGCTGGCAAGTGGCGACGGTTCGGGTAGTGCATGAAGAGATGCGCGGGCTGCGAAATCCAGTCCGTGAGCAAGGGCATCAGGGCACCCGAGCGAAACAACGGCAGCACCAGCGGAAGCGGCGCAAACGCCAACCCGTGTCCGTGCACGGCCGCGGTCACCAGCGTGGTCACGTCGTTCGCTAGAAAATTGCCGCCGATCGGCGGTGAGACCGGCGCCTGTTCCGGGCCCAAGCGCCAGCCGAGCGCGCCTGCGGGCGCGCTTCGCCGCAGCCGCAGGCAGTTATGGCGCGCGAGATCCGCAGGCGTCTGCGGCATTCCGCGTTGCGCCAGATAGGACGGCGCCCCGCACACCACGAAATGCAGCGGCGCGATCTCGCGAACCACCATGGTTCCATCCTTGATTTGGCCGGCGCGGATACCGATGTCGTAGCCTTCGGCGATCATGTCGCTGATCGCATCGTCGAGGTGCAGTTCGACTTCGATCTCCGGATAGAGGCGGCTGAACGCCGGGAGCAGCGGCAAGACATAAGTGCGGCCGAAGGGCGAAATCGACGTGACGCGCAGCCTCCCGGCCGGCGCACGCGCCTTGTCCTTCACGACCGACTGCGCGCTCTCGAGCTCTCGCAAAGGTTCAGCACAGCGCTGGTAGAACACGCGCCCTTCCTCGGTCAGGCTGAGTTTTCGGGTGGAACGCTGCAGCAGCCGCACGCCGAGCCGGCGCTCGAGGCGTTGCACATTCTTGCTCACCGCGACCGGCGAGACGCCAAGCTCCTTGGCGGCGGCCGCAAAGCTGCCAGCCGCGACGGTGCGCACGAACCCGATCACGCCACGAATGCTTTCAACGCCGACCATGATTGCAAACCTTAGGTTAGGACTGATTGTAGCAGCGTCGATCTAAACTGCCAGACCTCGATCATGCAAGATCCGCGGCACGGCACGCGCCGTCCCATTCGATGCGTGCTCATTTCTCGAGGACAATCGGGTGGCATGGCTGTTTCTGGTCTTCACTGGTCTCGTCGTTGCCGGAATTGCGGCAGCGATCGTGCGGTACCTCGACAAAGGTCGGCGCAAGATCGCCCTCCTCGTTCTTGCCGCGTGGGTCCTCTACACGGGATCGCTCGGATTTTCGGGGATGCTGGCGAACCCGACTGCGGTGCCGCCGCGGATCGCCTTGATCCTGATCCCGGTCCTACTGGGCGCGCTGTTCCTGGCGGGCAGCGACGCCGGACGCGACCTGGCGCTGAGCATTCCCGTAAGCCTGCTGATCGGGGCACAGATGTTTCGTGTCATCGTCGAACTCTTCATCCATCAATTCTGGAGCGCCGGGCTGCTGCCCAAAATGCTCACCTACGAAGGGGCAAATTTCGACATCGTCGCCGGCTTGTCCGCGCCGGTTGTTGCCTGGCTCATCGCCAGCAGGCGACTCTCGAGCAGGCTCGCGCTGGCCTGGAACGTGTTTGGTCTGGTGCTGCTCGCCAATATTGTGGTCAGGGCGATTCTGACGACACCGGCATTGCAAGCGCTCGTCACCGAGGTGCCAAACCGCGCGCTGGGAATGTTTCCGTTCACGTTCATTCCCGGCCTCATGGCTCCGCTGGCGCTCACCCTTCATGTGCTCGCGATCCGCGCGCTGCTTGCAGGCGCTCGCGCAGAGCGTGCTCCGCAACCCTTATGAGTCGATCCCTCAAGATCACCCACGAATGGAGAAACATCATGCTGACGGCACGCTTCACCGTTGGTCGCGCACTCGCCGGAGTGGCCCTTGTCGGCGGACTTTGGTTGAGCCTTGTTGCCGATAGTACGGCGGGCGGCGCGAAGCTGGGAATCGAGACGGTGCCGCTCAAGGATGCACGCGGCCGAGACGTCACCACGGAAGTCTGGTACCCGGCGAGCGACACCGCAGTCGAGAGCGCCTTTACGGCGCGTCCGTTCTTCCAGCCAATACCGCTCTCGCGCGGCGCGCCGTATTGCTGCGGGAACGAAAAGAGCCGTCCCCTGGTCGTCATCTCGCACGGAATCTTCGGGAACCGATTCTCGCAAGGCTGGCTTGCCCGCGAGCTAGTTTCCCATGGCTACATCGTCGCGACCGTCACGCATCCGAACACGACTGCGGACGACATCACACCAGCCGGGATCTATCGCCTCTGGGATCGCGCCGAGGATGTCAGTGTTGTCCTCGATCATCTTCTCTCGCATCCGAATTGGTCGGCGCGGGTCGATCCAGCACGCATTGGATTTGTCGGGCATTCGTTCGGCGGCGGGACGGGAGTGATGCTGGCAGGAGGCATGCACGACGCGGAAGCGCTGATCCGCTTCTGCAAGACACCTGCCGCGGCCAAGGATACCTATTGCGAGCCGCTGGCGAAACTCGACCCGCAACGCCTCGATTTGCGGCTAGCCAAGACCTCGTACCGAGACCAACGCATCCGCGCGTTCTACATCATGGCCTCGGCTCGGGCGCAGGGTTTCAGGGCCGAGACTCTGCGCTCAATTCGCATGCCGTTCGTCGTGGACTCCGCAATGCTCGACGAGATCCTCGACAACGCGGTCAA
The DNA here is from genome assembly GCA_016195085.1 of Pseudomonadota bacterium. Lineage (NCBI taxonomy): Bacteria > Pseudomonadati > Pseudomonadota > Pseudomonadota bacterium. The sequence goes on from JACQAG010000003.1 coordinate 112,389, forward strand.
CTCCCAGGTCTTTGTTGGCGAAATCCCGGGCGCGTCCGGGGTCGACCGTCCGGTTGGCCATTTTGTCTACGTGCCACTCTGCGTGTCGGGACCGGTTCCGCCCCAAGCGGCAAGCATTTGCACCGACCCATCCGGTGTGGCCCGCGATAACGTACATCAGCTAGTTGGCGACGCCGTCGTTCAATTCCTTCAGAAACATCTCTAGGTGGCGCACGGCTATTGCGTAGGGCGCTGCGCAAAGTTCCGCTTCTGTTAAGGCACTTCTGCGACATGGCGGGGCACACGAACGAAGGCCGCTCACAACCTGGAAGCGGTCAATTGCACGACAAGACGACCAGTACCCGCTCATGAGTTCACCCCCCTACTAGGCCGAACTTTACCCATTTTTCGAGCAAGGCGCTGATGTGACTCGCATTTGGTTGCGGGTCCTGACTACAGCGTCGGTTGGAGGGCGAGCAGATCGAAGGCGCGGCGCTGGGTTTGGGTCGGTGTGGCGAGCACGGGG
>JACQAG010000004.1 GCA_016195085.1 Pseudomonadota bacterium
GTCGGCTCCTGCCTCTTCGTTCGCAAACCCCTCGCCAAAATCGACAAACCGCCCCCGCTTAATCCCAACCGCCGACAACCAACCGCCTCCCCCAACCAGGGAACCTTCAGCTATGCATGACTTTCCCCGGACACCCGTGCCACCGCTGGGTGGGGGAGGGATAGGGTGGGGGCATCGTTCCGGCTTTAGTAGATCCGTTGGCCCGGCGGGAAGCTCTGCACCTCGTTCGAGAGCGTGCCCAGATGCACCGGCCGGCAGCCGAGGCTGACGTTGCCGCTCGAATCCCGCCAGGCAAGCGTGTGCTTCAGCCAATTCACGTCGTCGCGCCGGGGGAAGTCCTCGCGCGCATGGCCGCCGCGGCTCTCGGTGCGAGCGGCGGCGGATGCCAGGACGATGGTCGCCTGCGCCAATAGGTTGTCAAGCTCCAGCGCCTCGATGAGATCGGTGTTCCAGATGAGCCCATGATCGGCAAGCGCCAAGTCCGCGATCCCGTCGTTGACCGCCACCAGCTTGCTCATCCCCGCTTCCAGCACCGATGCCGTGCGGAACACGGCGCAATGCGCCTGCATGGTTCGCTGCATCGAGAGGCGGATGGCACCGGCCTTCGTCCCGCCCGAGGCGGCGCGAAGGCGCTCGAAGCGCTGGAGGGCCGCATCGCAGGCCGTCGGCGGCAAAGGCGCGTGGCGCGCTCCGGGGGTCAGGGTCCCGGCCAAGCAATCGGCGGCGGCGCGGCCGAAGACGACGAGGTCCAGCAGCGAGTTGGTGCCGAGCCGGTTGGCGCCATGCACCGATACCGATGCCGCTTCGCCCACCGCCATCAGCCCCGGTAGCACGCGCTCGGGATCTTCGGGCGTCGGATCCAGCGCCTCGGCGCGGATGTTCGTCGGGATTCCGCCCATGTTGTAATGCGCCGTCGGCAAGACCGGGATCGGCGTCCGCGTCACCTCGATCCCGGCGAAGATTCGCGCGGTCTCGGAAATGCCCGGCAACCGTTCCTCCAAGAGCCCGGCATCGAGGTGCTCGAGATGCAAGTTGATGTGGTCCTTCTCCCCCCCGCAGCCGCGGCCCTCGGCGACCTCGATGGTCATGGCGCGGCTCACCACGTCGCGCGAGGCCAGATCCTTGGTCCTGGGCGCATAGCGCTCCATGAAGCGCTCGCCTTCGGCGTTGGTGAGATAGCCGCCCTCGCCTCGCGCACCCTCGGTGATGAGGCATCCGGCGCCGTAGATCCCTGTCGGGTGGAACTGGATGAACTCCATGTCCTGCAGCGCGAGACCTGCCCGGAGCGCCATCGCATAACCATCGCCGGTGCAAGCATGGGCCTGGGTGGTGGTGAAGTAGATCCGCCCGCCGCCGCCGGTCGCCAGCACCACCACCTGAGCGCGGAAGAGGTGGAGCGTGCCGTCGGCCGGGTTCCAGGCGACGATGCCCCGGCACGCGCCCTCATCCATGACCAGATCGAGCGCCACATATTCGATGAAGAAGTCGACGCCGCGCTTCAGGCATTGCTGATAGAGCGTGTGGATGATCGCATGCCCGGTGCGGTCGGCGGCGGCGCAGGAGCGCTCGGCCAAGGTCTTGCCCCACTCCAGCGTATGACCGCCGAACGGACGCTGGTAGATGCGGCCGTCCTCGGTGCGGGTGAAGGGAACGCCGAGCGCCTCCAGCTCGAGGACGGCGGAAGCGGCGTTGCGGCACATGAATTCGATTGCGTCCTGGTCGCCCAGCCAATCGGAGCCCTTGACGGTGTCGTACATGTGCCAACGCCAGTCGTCCTCGCCCATGTTGCCCAAGGCGGCACCAATGCCGCCCTGGGCGGCCGCGGTGTGGCTGCGGGTGGGGAAGACCTTGCTGATGCAGGCGGTCTTGAGGCCGGCGCTGGTGGCGCCCAGGGTCGTGCGCAGCCCGGCGCCGCCGGCGCCGACGACGACCACGTCATGGCTGTGCTGCTGGACTGGATAGGTATCGGGCATGATCGGCCTTCCTTCGCGTTAGGCGAACCCTGCAACCAAATATGCTTCGACGGAATCCGTATCTGGCGTAGTGTAGTTTCGCGAAATACGAAGGATCATGCCGACGATGCGGTTCGATCTGGTCGATCTCCGGCTGTTCGTGACCGTGGTCGAGGCCGGCAGCATCACTGAGGGCGCCGAGCGCACGCATTTGGCCATCGCCGCCGCCAGCACCCGCATCCGCGGCATGGAGGAGGTTCTCGGGGTCGCGCTGCTCACCCGCGGGCGCCAGGGTGTTAGGCCGACTCCCGCCGGCCGCGCCCTCCTGCAGCACGCGCGCATCATGCTGCAGCAAGCCGAGCGCATGCGGGGCGAGCTTAGGGAATATGCCGAGGGCTCGCGCGGACAGATCCACCTGCTCTCCAACACCAACGCGCTGACCGAATTCCTGCCGGAAGCGCTGAGCAGCTTCCTATCCCGGCATCCCCAGGTGAACATCGATCTGGAGGAGCGGCTCAGCGACGAGATCGTCGCCGCGGTCGCGACCGGCACCGCCGATATCGGCATCGTCGCGGAGACCGTCGACATGGCCGGCCTTGAGGTCTTTCCCTTCCGCGTCGACCGCTTCGTTCTGGTGGTGGGCGCCGACCACGCGCTGGCATCGGCGCGCCGGGTCGCCTTCGCCCATGTGCTCGATCACGACTTCGTCGGGCTCGACCGCATGAGCGCGCTGCAGCGCTTCCTTGCCGAGCGCGCCGACCGGGCGGGTCGCCGCCTCAAGCTCCGGGTGCAGCTTCGCAGCTTCGATGCGGTATGCCGGCTGGTGGAATGCAATGTCGGCATCGGCGTCGTGCCGGAGACCACAGCCAAACGCAGCGCCAAGATCATGGCGCTCAGGATCGTGCGCCTCACGGATGCCTGGGCGCTGCGCAAATTGACGATCTGCGTCCGCCGCGTCGATGAGCTGCCGAGCCACGCGCAAGACCTGGTGCGACACCTGGCTGGCAGAGAAATGCCCCCACCCCGACCCTCCCCCGCCTGACGGCGAGGGAGGGAGCCGGATGCTCTTCTGCTCCCTCCCCCAACTTGTTGGGGGGTCGGGGCCGCAAAGCGGACCGACGGGGTGGGGGCATGCGCCGGTCCGAACCCTAGCCCAGCAGGAACTTAGCGCCGGCCGCCTCGCAGGTCTTCTTCACTTCCGCCATGAGGCCGGGCGGGACCGGGATGCCGGTCTTGGCGCGGGCCGTGGCCGACTTTTCCTCTTTGTCGCCGGCCACCAAGACCGGCTGCTTCGGATCGATCGGACGCGTGCCGCGGAGCGAGATCATGAGCCGGTCGAGCTCGCCCGGAAAACCGCCATCGGGGCGGAACGCCTTCGGGTCCACCACCAGCATGAAATGCCCATTGTCGAGGCCGTGACCGTCCGGCGCCACCTTCGGGCTCAAGGGGCAGGCGGTGCCGCCGGAGAGCAGGGCCGAGAGGATCTCGACCATGACCGCGAGCCCGTAGCCCTTGTGCGAGCTCCGCTCGGGCGTGCCGCCCAGAGGCGTGGCGCTGCCGCCATTGTAGGCGATGTGGCCGTCGGTGGTGGGCTTGCCTGCAGCATCGGTCGCCCAGCCTTCCGGGATGGCGCGACGCTCGATCGCGGCGTTGCGGATCTTGCCGACGGCGACCGTGGTCGTCGCCATGTCGAGCACGAAGGGCGGCTCGGCCTTGGCCGGTGCGGCAAAAGCAATGGGATTGGTGCCGAAGCGGGGCTCGGCGCCGAAGGTCGGCATCACCCATTTGCTCTGGCCGTTGGTGACGCACCAGCCCATGAGGCCGGCGGCGGCGGCGAGACGCGGATAGTAGCCGGCAGCACCGTAATGGGTCGAGTTTCGCACCACCGCGGCGGCGAGCCCGAGCGCCTTCGCCTTGGCGATGGCGAGCTCCATCGCCTTGACCGAAGGCGCGTGGCCGAGACCGTGGCCGGCATCGACGACGGCGGTCGCCGGCGTCTCGCTCGCCACCGTGATCGGCGCCGGCAGCGTCAGCCAGCCGCGCTTCAGCCAATCGGCATAGACCGGGACCATGGAGATGCCGTGGCTGTCGACGCCGCGGAGATCGGTGTCGACCATCACCTTGGCGGTGATCTCGACCTGGTCCTGATCCATGCCCCAGGAGGCGAGCACGAGGGTGATCTGCCGATGCAGAAGATCGGCGGGAACGAGCTGCATGATGATGATGTCCTCTTGCGGCGGGAGGCAGAACGAGGGCGGCGGAGCGCCAGAGCCTAACAACTAGTCAAGGCGAGCGAAATCGGCAGAATGCACGCACGCAGAAAACGCCCCAAAGGACCATCCCCATGCCCCGTAGCGTCGCCAAGGTCTCGCTCGTCTCCATGACTCCCGGCACAAGCCGGCGGCTCACGGTCTTCCGTTGGGGCCGGCCCGGCGCCCGCCCCAAGGCCTATCTGCAGGCGGCCATCCATGCCAATGAGCTGCCGGGGGTGATGGCGATCCATCATCTGATCCCGCTCCTGGATCAGGCGGCAAAGCAGCGGCGCATCAAGGGCGAGATCGTGGTGGTGCCGACCGCCAATCCGATCGGGCTCTCCCAGCTCGTCGGCAACATCCATCTCGGCCGCTACGATTTCCTCGGCCGCGAGAACTTCAACCGCAACTACCCCGACCTGGCCGAGGCGGTGGCCGAGCGCGTCGCCAAGAAGCTCGGCCGCAGCGCGCGCGCCAACACCGCCGCGATCCGCGCCGCGGCGCTCGCCACCCTTGCCGCCCTCAAGCCCGCCAACGAGCTGGGCCAGCTCCGGGGCGCCTTAATGCGGCATTCCATCGATGCCGACATCGTGCTCGATCTCCATTGCGATCAAGGAGGCGTGCTGCACCTCTTCATCAGCGGCAAGGATTGGCCGGGTGCGCGCGACCTCGCGGCCCAGCTCGGCGCCGCGGCCACCGTCTACAACGTGCCCTACCCGGAAACCATGACCTTCTCCGGCGCCAATAGCGCGCTCTGGCCGAAGCTGGCCGAGCGCTTCCCCAAGGCCGCCATTCCGCTCGCCTGCCTGTCGGCCACAGTCGAGTTTCGCGGGCAGCACAAGGTGACCCACGAGCTGGGTGCGGCGGACGCCCGCAATCTCTTCAAGTTCCTGCAGCGCCGCGGCGTGATCGCCGGATCCCCCGGCCCCCTGCCGCGGCTGCTGGCCCAGGCCACGCCAACGCCGGGCATGGATGTGGGCTATGCGCCGGCCCATGGCATGCTGACCTTTCGCAAGCCGGCGGGCGCCAAGGTCAGAGCCGGCGAGACCGTCTGCGAGGTGATCGATCCCTTGAACCCGGACACGCGCAAGGCCCGCGTCCCGGTCAAGGCCAGGACGTCGGGGATCCTCTTTTCCCGGCGCCCCAACGGGCGCCTCGTTTGGCCCGGCATGGTGCTCTTCCGCATCGCCGGCGCCAAAGCGCTGCCGCACCGCAAGGGCCTGTCGGGGCTGGACGACTGAGGGCTGGACGACTGAGGGCTGGTCAGGTCCCGCTCCCGTCGTTAAGCTTTTCCTATCGGAAATCCGCGGCCGGAGAGCCATTCATGCAGACGATCAAGGCGACCAGCTTTCGCGATGCCACGGCCGAGGATTGGGAGCTCGCCACCAGGCTCGGGCGCCAGCAGATGCTGGGCGATGCCGGCCGCCGCGCGATCCAGCTCCTGAAGAGCCAGAAGGATGCCGACAAGCATGGCTGGCAGGTGAACAACTACGAGCACACGCTGGAATGCGCGACCAAGGCGCTCCGCGCCGGGGAGAGCGAGGAATACGTGGTGGCCGCCCTGCTGCACGACGTCGGCCAGGACCTCAATCCCTACAGCCATGACAAGATCGCCGGCGATGTGCTCCGCCACTACGTCTCCGAGGAGCTGCATTGGGTCGTCGCCAACCACCAGATCTTCCAGCTCTCCTTCCGCGATCACTCGAAATTCGACACCAAGGCGGTGGAGAAGTTCCGCGGCCATCCGCATTTCCAGGCCGCCATGCGCTTCTGCGAGCGCTACGACATGGACTGCTTCGACGGCAGCTATGACTGGCTGCCGATCGAAGCCTTCGAGCCGATGGTCTACCGGTTGTTCGAGACGGGCGTGCGCGCCTTCCACGCGAAATATCCCTACCCCTACGCCGCCTCGCAGGCGGCGGACTGACACCTATTCGCCGAATCTCTGCTCGGCACGACGAACAAGCGGAAGAGTAAACCGCAGAGTCCGCCGAGCAGCGCTGAGGGCGCAGAGCAAGGACCGAGCGTTCACGGGGAAGCGCTATGTCACCTCCGCGCTCTCTGCGATTTCTCTGCGTTCTCTGCGGTTGATCTTGCTCTTGCCATCGCCGGGTTTGATGCCCATCGCCTCTGCGATCCGGTCCATGCTCGCCTCGTCGATGCCAACAAGGCCGAAGCGAAGGCGCGCGCCCCAGGCGGCGCCGGAAAGCGCAAAGCCCGGCAGCGCCAGCAGCGTCTCGACCGGTGCCGGGCGCGCTTCCAGATAGCGCACCCGGCGACGGAACGGCCGGAAGCCGCCACCCATGTCCGCCTGATGGACTTCGCCATCGGCGACGACGCCGAGCGCGGTGAAGCACCGAAGTGCTTCGCCCTTACGCATTTCCGTTCTCGGCGAGTAATAGGCGACGCGGTCACCCGGCATCAGGCGCTTCAGGGGCGCGGCCTTGCCGTGACAGACCTGCATGATGCCGAGTGCCACCCCGCGGCGGACATGATCGGCCGAGGCGACGGCGATCCAGTTGCCGTTCATCGGCGGCGGCTCACGGTTTAGCCGGAGCGAATACCCGAAGCCGGTGGCCGTCGGGGTCGAGGGCGAGGAAGGTGAAGCCGAAATCCATGCGCGTGGGAGTCTGCGCTACCCGGAGGCCGCGCTTGCCCCAATCGGCATAGACGGCGCCTACGGACTCTTCGTCGTCGACGGCGAAGGCAAGCTCGCCGGCAGCACTCATCGCGGCCGCGGCCGGTTCGACGGTATGCCGCGACCACAGGCCCAGCATCACCCCCGAGGCGAGCTGGAAGCGGGCGAAGGTCGGAGAGGCTTCGAGCGGGGTCTTGCCCAGAATCTCGGCGTAGAAGCGGGCGCTCGCGGGCGGATTGTCGACATAGAGGATGACGAAGTTGGGATCCGGCATGGCGCGTCTCCAGGATGGTTGAACGAGCCCTTCCTACGCCGTGTCCCCGTCAGTTTCTGTCAGGAGCGAAGGCGCTCACTCCGAGAGGATCCCCTGCAGCGCCCGCCATTCCTTCATCAGCGCCTGGCGCCGGCGCGGATAGCGGAGCGCGGAGGCGGTCGCCGCGCTGATCCGGTCGGTGCGGAAATGCCGGAAGCCCTGCCTCAGCTCGCACCAAGCGGCGACGACGCGCACCCGCTCGAAGAAGGCGAGCGCAATCGGCCAAATCATCCTCTCGGTCCGGCGGCCTTCGCCGTCGGCATAGAAGATGCGAAGCTTGCGCTCGCAGCGGATGGCACGGCGGAGCTCGGAGAGATCGACCAGATCGGCTGCTTTCGGCTCGCCCGGCCCGGCCAGCAGACCCGCATCGCCGAGCTTGTCGCGAATTCCCTCCGGCAGCACCGAGCCGATCTTGGCAAGCGCATCCTCCGCGGCGGCCGCGAGCGGGCGATCGCCCTGCTCCATGACCCAGCGCAGGCCCAGCACCAGGGACTCGATCTCGTCATCCCCGAACATCAAGGGTGGCAATAGGAAGCCGGGCTTGAGCACATAGCCCAAGCCCGCCTCGCCCTCGATCGAGGCTCCCTGGGCAATCAGCGTGGCGACGTCGCGGTAGATCGTGCGCTCGGAGACGCCGAGCTCCTCGGCCAGCCGCGCCGCCGTCACCGGCCGACGGCGGCGGCGCAGCGCCTGGATCAGATCGAGAAGGCGCGCGGCGCGGGACACGACCCTCACCCGCCTCGCTTACGCTCGGCACCCTCTCCCGCACCGCGGGAGAGGGAGAGGCCCACGTCGTCGTGGGAGGGTGAGGGTCATGAGCTGACCACCGGCTTCATTGCCTGCCGCTTCGCCGATTCCTCGGCGACCAGCTCCTTGCGCGAGAGCTTGCCGACGGCGGTGCGGGGCAAGGATTGGCGGATCTCGAGCGCGCTCGGAAGCTCGTGGCGTCCGAGCTTGTCGGCGAGGAAGAGGTTGAGCTCATCCAAGCCGAGCGACGTCCCGGACTTCAATCGGACGAAGGCCTTGGCCGATTGGCCGCGATAGTCGTCGGGAATGCCGATGACGATCACCTCCGCCACCGATTCGTGCTCGTAGATCGCTTCCTCGATCATGCGCGGATAGACGTTGAAGCCGCCGGAGATGATCATGTCCTTCTTGCGCTCGATGAGGGTCAGCGTGCCGTCGGCGCTCATGCGGCCGATATCGCCGGTCATGAACCAGCCGTCCTTGAGCACGCTCGCGGTCTCCTCCGGGCGCTTCCAATAGCCCTTCATCACCTGCGGGCCTTTGATCGAGACCTCGCCCAAGCTGTCGGGCGGCAGCGCCGTGGTGCCGGTCTCGAGGTCGCGGATCTCGATGACCGTGCCCGGCATCGGCACGCCCACCGTGCCGGCGCGCTTGGCCCGCGTCGGCGGCGTGCTGCTGCCGGTGGGTGCGGTCTCGGTCAGACCATAGCCTTCGCTGAGGATGCAGCCGGTCGCGGCCTCGAAGCGGCCGAGGATCTCGACCGGCATCGGCGCCCCGCCGCTGGAGCAGAGCTTGAGCGAGGAAAGATCGAAGGATCGGAAGCCCGGATGCTGCACCATGGCGGTGTACATGGTGGGCACGCCGGAGAATAGGCTGATGCGCTTGCCGGCAATGTCGGCCAGCACCTTTTCGACATCGAAGCGGAGATGCAGCACCAGCTCGAAGCCCAGCCACACGCCGCGCAGCATGATGATCGCCAAACCATAGACATGGAAGAACGGCAGCACGGCCAAGGCCCGTTCGGCTCCGGGCTGGATCACGTCGGCGACCCAGATGCGGCTCTGGTCGATGGCGGCGCTGAGATTGGCATGGGTCAGCATGGCGCCCTTGGGCACGCCAGTGGTGCCGCCGGTGTATTGCAGAACCGCCACCTCCTCGCCGGGGGCCCCGCGCGGCATCCGCCGATAGGCGCCGTCATTGGCGATGAGGTCGCGGAAGCGGATGAGCTGGACCGATCCGGCGCCGGAGGCGCCGATCTCCGCTTGCGGGATCTTGAAGCCGGAAGCCGCGTCCTCGGCGAGAAAGTCGGAGAGCGAGCAGACGACGATCGCCTTCAGCCGGCTCATTCCCGCCAGCGCCGCCACCTTGGGATAGAGCGACTGCCAATCAAGCGTGATCAGGATATCGGTCTCGGAATCCTCGATCTGCCGCAGGATCTCGCGCTCGGCATAGAGCGGCGAGTAGTTGACGACGCGGCCGCCGGCCTTGAGCACGCCGAAAAACAGCGCGACATAATGCGGCACATTGGCAAGATGCAGGCCGACATGGGTTCCCGAGGTGACACCCAGCTCCTGCAGCCCCCGCGCCGCCCGGCCTGAGAGGTCCAACATGTCGCGATGGCTGAAGCGCCGGTCGTAGAAATCGATGAGCGTGCGCTCTGGCCAGCGCGCGGCCGATCGGTCGATGACCTCGTCGATCCAGAATGCGGCGATCTCGGCGTGCCAATCGCGGCCCGGGGGATAGGAGGCTTCCCAAGGATGGGGCGCCATGGTCCCGGCCCTCTTCCGGCTCGCCTCCCGCGCCTCAGCTATGGCCCAGCACGGGATGCGGCTCGTAGGGTGCCTCCAGCGCCTTCAACTCCTCGCCCGTGAGCTTGACCTGGAGCGCGCCCACCAGCTCGCCCAGCTGCTCCTGCCGGCTCACCCCGACGATGGGCGCGGTGACACCGGGCTTTGCCAAGATCCAGGCGAGCGCCACCTGGATCGGCTTCACGCCGCGCCCACGGGCGATCTCGACCACCTTGTCGACCACTTTGAAGTCGCTGTCTTTGTAATAGAGGTTGTGGGCGAACTCGTCCGATTTAGCGCGCGCGGTCTCGCCCTTGTCCTGGCGGCGGCGGTTGCCGGCGAGGAAGCCGCGGGCGAGCGGGCTCCAGGGAATGAGGCCCACACCTTCGTCCAGGCAGAGCGGAATCATCTCCCGCTCCTCTTCCCGGTAGACGAGGTTGTAGTGGTTCTGCATGGAGACGAAGCGCGCATAGCCTTGCGTTTCGGAGGTGTGCAGCGCCTTGGCGAACTGCCAGGCATACATGCTGGAGGCGCCGATGTAGCGGGCCTTGCCCGCGCGCACCACGTCGTTGAGGGCCTCCAAGGTCTCCTCGATCGGCGTCTCCTTGTCCCAGCGATGGATCTGGTAGAGGTCGACATAGTCGGTGCGCAGCCGCCGGAGCGACGCATCGATCGAGTCCAAAATGTGCTTGCGCGAGAGCCCGCGGTCATTGGGCCCCTCGCCCATGGCGCCGTTGACCTTGGTCGCCAGCACGATCTGGTCGCGCTTGGCGAAGTCGCGGAGCGCGTTGCCGACCACGATCTCGCTCTCGCCGATGGAGTAGACGTCGGCGGTGTCGAAGAAGGTGATGCCCACTTCGACCGCCGCCTTCAGGAGCGGCCGCGCGGCCGCCTCGTCCATGACCCAGTTGCGCCAGCTTGGCGAGCCGAAGGTCATGGTGCCGAGGCAGAGCCGCGAGACTTTGAGCCCGGTCTTGCCGAGACGCACATAGTCCATGGGACGCTCTAGAGATGCTTCAGATACTGCTTGTACCAGTCGAACTTGACGAACTCGACATAGGCGTCGATCAGCCGCTTGGTGACCGGTCCGGGCATCTGATGATTGGTCATGCGGTTGCCGTTGAAGGAGCGCACCGGGCAGATGCAGAAGCTGGTGGAGGTGATGAAGGCCTCTTCGGCCACATAGGCATCGAAGAGGTCGATGTCCTTCTCCACCACCTCGATCTTCAGCTTCTTGGCCATATCGATCGCAGTCTGGCGGCTGACGCCGGGGAGCACATAGCGCTCCTGGGGCGTATAGACCACGCCCTCGCGCACGACGAAGATGTTGGAGCCGATGCCCTCGGCCAGATTGCCGTTGACGTCGAGCAGCACCGCCCAGGCGTCGGGATTGATCGCCTTCGCTTCGTGCTCGCCCACGATCATGTTGAGATAATTGTGGGTCTTGGCCCGCGGGCTCAATGATTCCGGCCCGACCCGGCGGACCGAAGGCACCACCACGTCGATGCCGTCGCGATAGTAATGCGCCCGCTGCTTCAAGGGCAGGGGCGTGCATTCGATGATGACGGTCGGGCCCTCGTCGCTCGACTCGCCGGCGACCGAGTCGGCGATGCCGCGCGAGACCCGCTGGCCCAGCCAATAGTCGCCGTCCTTGTCGAGCAGGTGCCGGTTGCGCTCGAACGTCTCCTCGCTCAGCCGGATCATTTCGGCCGGCGACAGGCCGGGATCGATCCGCACATATTTGAGCGAGCGGTAGAAGCGGTCCATGTGCTCCTTCAGCTTGAAGATGCGATGACCGAAGCTGCGGGTCATGTCGAACACCGCATCGCCATATTTGAATCCGCGATCGCGGAAGCTCACGCGCACTTCCGATTCAGGCAGAAACTTGCCGTTGAAGTAGGCGATGCGCTGATTGGCGAGCTGGGTCATTCCTGGTCTCCGGACGGGCTGGGTCGGTGGGTCTCGTCATTCTGCCCTCTCCGACACCGTGCCGCCAAGCGTGCGGCGAGGACGGCCGCCGCGACCAAATGTCATCGAGCCGTCAGCCGGCGCGCCGTGCCCGGTTGCCCCCGGACGTCGGAACAATGTCGAGCTGGATCAAGAGCTTGCGCCCGATCAAGGACACGATCCGGCCGCGGTCGTCAACTTGAAGCAGCGCAGCTCGGCTGACCCTTGCCCGCTCGGGCACCGGCTTCACTCCTCGCCACCCTCGCGGCGCTCGATGCCGGCGGCCGGACAGCGTCGGGGGGCAAGGGGACGCATCGCAATTCGCCAGCCTTGCATCACGGTCGCGGATGATACAATGGACGTGCACGCGCCCGGAGGAGCTTAGCCTTGTCGACTCGCACCAGCCGCACCACCCGCGAACGCGTCCCCGGCGAAGCGAAGGAAGTCGAGTCCGTGCTCGCGTCCAACCGGGAATTCTACCGCGCCTTCCGCGAGCGCGACCTGCCGGCCATGGAGCGGCTTTGGGCCGACAACATTCCGGTCGCCTGCGTCCATCCCGGCTGGGATGCGCTGACGTCGCGCAACGACATCATCGACAGCTGGCGCGGCATCCTGGCGAACCGCCAGTCGCCGCGCATTCACTGCCAGGACGAGGCCGTGTTGTTCGTGGGCGAAACCGCCATGGTGCTCTGCCACGAGATCGTCGGCGATCAAGCGCTGGTCGCGACCAACGTGCTCATCAAGCAGGACACCACCTGGCGCTTCGTGCACCACCAGGCAACGCCGCTCGCAGGTGCCATGGGCGACGAGGACGATGAGCACCCCACCACGGTGCACTGAGCCGACTTAGCCCTGGCGAGAGACGCTCGCCAAGAGCGGTTGCCATGGCGCCGTCGCCGCGCCATGATCCCCACCTAGTTTACCCGCAGCAACGAATTTCCCTATCCGAAAATCGGAGCGCCGGAGCATGCCGACCCTGCCCAAGATGTGCCTCAATGGCGAGATCGTCGACTATGAGGACTGCAAGATTCACGCCTTCTCCGGCGCGGTCAAGTACGGCGCCGGCGTCTTCGAGGGCATCCGCGGCTATTGGAACGACCAGGCGGAGGAGCTCGCCATCTTTCGCCTGCCCGAGCATCTGGAACGGCTGCGCTTCGGCATGCGGGTCATGCGCTACGACGAGATCTTCTCGGTCGAGCACATGGCCGACTGCCTCATGCGCATGGTCCGCGCCAACAAGGTCCGCGGTAATGTGCACATCCGGATGATCGCCTATATCGATAGCGACGACGAGCTCGTCGGCTGCGGCCCGGTCGGGCTCGTCTGCGGCGCGGTGCCGCGCACGCCCTCACCCAAGCTGGAAAGCGGCGCGCACGTCGCCGTCTCCTCCTATACGCGCATCGCCGACAACGCCCTGCCGCCCCGGGTCAAGTGCACGGCGAACTACGTCAACAACCGCGCGGCCGAGATGGAGGCCAAGCGCAACGGCTATGACGGCGTGCTCATCCTGACCGGCAGCGGCAAGCTGTCGGAGGGTTCCGGAGCCTGCTTCTTCATGGTGCGCGACGGCGTGCTCTACACCCCGGATGTGGCCAGCGACATCCTCGAAAGCATCACTCGCGCCACCGTGATCGAGCTCGCGGCCAAGGATCTCGGCCTCAAGGTGGTGGAGCGCACCATCGATCGCAGCGAGATCTATGCCGCCAGCGAGGCCTTCTGGTGCGGCACCGGCTACGAGGTGATGCCGGTCGTCTCGGTCGATCGGCTGGCGCTCGGATCGGGCAAGCCCGGAGCGATCACCCGTGCGGTGCAGCAGCGCTATTTCGACGTCGCCTATGCTCGAACCCGGGACCACGCGGAGTGGCGGACCCTCGTCTCCGGCGACCGCCGCGCCGCCGCCGAATAGCCTCCTTCCATCCGAAAGACCGATCATGACCACGCCCGTCAATCTCTACTCCGACAATGTCTCCGGCATCGCGCCCGAAATCATGGCCGCCCTCGTCGAGGCGAACAAAGGCCAGGCGCAGCCCTACGGCGCCGACGCGCTGACCACACGCGCAAAGGCGGCTCTGGCCGAGCTCTTTGAGCACGAGGTCTGGGTGTTTCCGGTCTCGACCGGAACGGCGGCGAACGCGCTTGCCACCTCAGTGCTGACCCCACCCTATGGCGCGGTCTATGCGAGCACGACCGCCCATATCGACGTCGCCGAATGTGGCGCCACCGAGTTCTTCACCGGCGGCGCCAAGATTGTGCTCGTGCCTTCCGAGCGCGGCCGCATGCAGCCGGACGGGCTCACCGAGGCGCTCGCCAAGGCCGGCAAGGGCTTGGCGCACCGGGTGCAGCCGGCCGGGCTCAGCCTCACCCAAGCAACCGAGCGCGGCACCGTCTACAGCCTCGATGAGATCGGCCGCTTGACCGAAATCGCCAAGCGTCACGGGCTCAAGATCCATATGGATGGCGCGCGCTTCGCCAACGCCGTCGCCCGGCTCAAAGTGAAGCCGGCGGAGGCGACCTGGCGCCTCGGCGTCGACGTGCTCTCCTTCGGGCTCACCAAGAACGGCGCGCTCGGCGTCGATGCCGTCATCTGCTTCCGTCAGGACATGGCCGAGGAGATGCGCTACCGGCAGCGCCGCGCGGGGCAGGTCTATTCGAAGATGCGCTACGCCTCGGCCCAGCTCTTGGCCTATGTCAATAACGGCCTCTGGCTCAAGAACGCGGCGCACGCCAACGCCATGGGTGCCCGCCTCGGCAATGGTCTCGCCGCCGTGCCGGGTGTCGGCCTCGAAGAGCCGGTCGAGATCAATCAGGTGTTCCTGAGCATGCCGGAAGCGGTCATCGCCGGCATGGAGGCGGCCGGCATCGGTCTCGGCCGCCGCGGGGGCAGTCAAGTCCGCATGGTTGCTGCCTGGTCCTCGAGCGAAGCCGAGATCGACGGCGCCATCGCCGCCGCCCGCGCCGCCGCCGGCAAGGACAAGGCCGCGGCGTGAGACGGCCGGCTGAGGGTTGATCTCGACTCGCACCACCGACAATGAGCCCCCACCCCAACCCTCCCCCGCCGACGACGGCGAGGGAGGGAGCCGGATTGCCCTCCGACTCCCTCCCCCACACCTGTGGGGGAGGGTTGGGGTGGGGGCGGTCCGAGCAGCGCCTTAGCGGCGACGATGCCGTGGTTGTGGCGGCGCGGCCGGCATGATCCGCTACATCATCCAGCGGCTGGTGAGCTCGGTGCCGGTGGTCGTGCTGGTGACGTTGATCTCCTTTTCGATCATGCAGCTCGTTCCGGGCGATCCGGCCGCGGTGATGGCGGGACCCTCGGCCACCAAGACCGAGCTCGATCAGATGCGCCATCAGCTCGGTCTCGACCAGCCCTTCGCCTTGCAGCTCGCCGGCTGGTATGGCGGGCTCCTCCGGGGCGATCTCGGCCGCTCGATCCTCCTGGGTCGCTCGGTCGCCCAGGCGATCGCCGAGCGGGTACCGGTGACCCTGGCGCTGGCGCTCTTCTCCTTTGCGCTCACCCTCGCTCTCGGCATTCCCATCGGCATGATCGCAGCCATGCGGCAGAACACCTGGATCGACCAGGCGGCGATGACCCTGGCGCTGCTCGGCGTCTCGCTGCCGAATTTCTGGCTGGGCCTGATGCTGATCGCGCTGTTTTCCGTCAGCCTCGATCTCTTGCCCGCCGGCGGCTATGTGCCGATCAGCCTCGATCCCGTCGGCTGGTTCAAGAGCCTAATCCTGCCGTCCTTGTCGCTGGCGCTCCTGCAAGTGGGGCTGCTCGCCCGCATCACCCGCTCGACCATGCTGGAGGTGCTGCGGCAGGACTATATCCGCACCGCCAAGGCCAAGGGCCTGCCGGAAAGGGTGGTGATCGGCAAGCATGCGACCAAGAACGTGCTGGTTCCGGTCACCACTGTGATCGGCATCACCTTCAGCCTCCTGCTCTCGGGCTCGGTGGTGATCGAGACCGTCTACTCGCTTCCCGGCTTGGGCCGCCTCATCGCCACCTCGATCTTCAGCCGCGACTACCCGGTCATCCAAGGCGGGCTCCTGGTGACCGCCGTCATGTTCGTCTTCCTCAACCTCGTCGTGGACGTGCTCTACGCCTGGCTCGATCCCCGGGTGCGCTATGACTGAGGCCGCCACGGCCGAGCTCGGCATCGACAAGCCGCTTGGTCGCAAGCGCGGCGCGCAGGGCATTCTCCGGCGCCTGCTGACGCACCGGCTGTTCATGACCGGCGCGGTGCTGTTCGTGGCCGTGGCGCTGATCGCACTCCTGGCCGAGCTTCTCGCGACCCACGATCCCGTCGAGATGCGCGCCCGCAACCGCTTCAAGCCGCCGAGCGCCTTGAACTGGTTCGGCACCGACAATTTCGGCCGCGACATCTTCTCGCGCCTGGTCTTCGGCGCGCGCCTGTCTCTGGAGATCGGGCTCGCCACCGTCAGCCTGACGGCGCTCTTCGGTACGCTTGCCGGCACGGTCGCAGGCTATTTCCGGCGCTTGGACAATCTGGTCATGCGCGCCATGGACGCGCTGATGGCGTTCCCGGCGATCATGCTGGCCCTGGCGATCGCCGCCGCGCTCGGACCATCGGCCCTCAACGTGGTGATCGCGTTGTCGGCGGTCTATACGCCGCGCACGGCGCGCATCGCGCGGGCCTCGGTGCTGGTCGTGCGCGAGATGGACTTCGTCGAGGCGGCCCGCTCCGTCGGCGCCAGCCACCACCGCATCCTTTGGCGCCACATCCTGCCGAACTGCCTTGCCCCGCTGATCGTGCAGCTCACCTTCGTCTTCGCCTACGCGGTCATCGCCGAGGCGGTCCTGAGCTTCCTCGGCGTGGGTCCGCCGCCGCCGGCGCCGAGCTGGGGCAACGTCATCGCCGAAGGCAAGGACTATATCCGCGAAGCACCCTGGATTACGCTCTTCCCCGGTCTTGCCATCGCCATGACCGTGCTCGGCCTCAATCTCTTGGGCGACGGGCTCCGCGACGTTCTCGATCCCCGCATGAAGGTGCAGCAGGGATGACGGACCCCATCCAACCGATCTGGCGCACGCGACCGCCTTCGATGCAGAACCATGTCCCCCACTCTTGCTAACCCCGGAGAGTCCAGCCTATGCCGCTCATCAAGAAGAAGAACCGTGCTTCCAACAGCTCGCGGATCGCGACCGACATCGATTTCGAGCGCGACGGCAAGCAGGTGGGCTATCTGCGCCTGCCCCATTCGGTGCACCGCTCGGCCTATGGCCATCTGGCGATGCCGATCGCGGTCATCAAGAAGCAACCTCAACCGCAGCTTCCCCGGCGACCGCGACGGCACCCCAACCTGGATGATCTCGCATTTCATCGAGACGGTGCTGATGCCGTTGGCCGATGTGGTGATCGATCTGCATTCCGGCGGCTCCAGCCTCATCTACATCCCGAGCGCGCTCACCAAGATCGGTCCCGATCGCAAGCGCTCGGCCAAGCAGCTGGAATTGCTGGAGGTATTCGGGGCGCCGATCGGCTACGTGGTCCAGGGCATGGGCGAGGACCGCACCAGCACGTCGGCCGGCGAGCGCCAGGGCGCGCTGGTGATGGGAACGGAGGTCGGCGGCGCCGGCATGGTGGGCGTGGAGTCGACGCGCATCTGCGAGGCGGGAGTGCAGCGCATCCTCGAGCATCTCGGCATCCTGAAGCCGACCCAGCTCAGCCGCGAGCGGCCGAAGACACGGATCATGGAGGTGGGCGGCATCGACTATTACGTCTATGCGCCCGAGCCCGGCCTGTTTGAGCCCTATGTCGATCTGGGTGCCACAGTGAAGAAGGGCCAGCCGGCGGGCGCGGTGCAGTTCGTCGACAATCCCCTGCGCTCACCGGTCATGGCGCATTTCGCCCATGACGGCATGGTCATCTGCAAGCGCGTGCCCGGCCGCGTCGAGCGCGGCGACTGCCTCTTCCATCTCGCCACCGACCGAGGCTGAAAGGAGCCGACGATGACCGTGCTGAGACAGGTCAACCCTGAGACGTCCGCCCGCGCCGATGCCGAAGAGTGGCAGCTCCGCTGCGACATGGCGGCGGTCTTCCGGGTCTGCGCGCGGCTGGAGATGAACGACCAGATCGGCAACCATAACTCGCTGATGCTCCCGGGCTCGGCCAGCCGCTTCCTCATCAACCCGCGCGGCATGCTGTTCCAGGAGCTGCGCGCCTCCGACCTCATCACCTGCGATCTCGACGGCAAGGTGCTGGCCGGCAAGGGCGAGCTGCGTAAGGTCGCGTTTCACATTCACGCGCGCATCCATCTGAAGCACCCCCAGGCGCGCTGCGTCTTGCATGTGCATCCGATCTACACGACCGCGCTGTCCCTCGTCGAAGGCGGCCGGCTCGAGCTGGCGCACCAGGCCAATCTGCTCCTGAACGACCGCATCGCCTATGACGACGTCAACAACGGGCCGGTCCATGACAACGAGGAAGGCGACCGCATCGCCTCACTCTTGGGAGCCAAGACCATCCTGATCATGGCGAGCCACGGCGTGACCGTGGTCGGCCAGACGGTCCATGGCGCCTTCGACGAGCTCTATTGCGTCGAGCGCAACGCCATGTATCAGGTGACCGCCATGCAGATCGGCCGCCCCTTGCGGCGTCAGGACGAGGCGCTCCGGCGCAACTACAACGGACCGTGGGAGAACCGGGTCGACGCCCGTATGCATCTCGATGCCTGGCGCCGCATCCTCGATCGCGAGGAGCCGGACTACGCGAGCTGACGGCAGCGAGGAGGTGCAGCGATGATCGGCATCAGCCCCGGCGAGTGGCAGCTCCGCACCGATCTCGCCGCCACCTTCCGGGTCTTCGCCAGGCTCGGCTTCAACGAGCAGATCGCCAACCACAACTCGGTGATGCTGCCGGACGAGCCTGGGCATTTTCTCGTCAATCCCCGCGGCCTGATGTTCCCGGAGATCCGCGCCTCGGATCTGATCGTCTGCGATCTCGACGGGGGCAAGGTCAGGGGGCGGCGCGAGCCGCGGCCGGTCGAGATGCGCATGCATGGCCGCATCCACGCCAAGGCGCCCCGCGCCACCGCGGTCCTGCATGTGCATGCGCGCTGGACCACGGCCTTGTCGCTGATCGAGGACGGCCGGCTCGAGCTCGCCCACTATGGCGATCTCGTGCTCCTCGACCGCATGGTCGATGGCAGCGAGCGCAGCCAGGGAAAGATCGACGATGATCTCGGGGACAGGATCGCCGCCGCTCTCGGCGATAAGGCGGCCAGCATGCTCTTGCATAGCCACGGGCTTGCCGTCTCCGGCCCGTCGATCGCCGATGCCTTCGATGAGCTCTATTGCCTCGAGCGCCAGGCTCAGTACCAGCTGATGGCCCTGCAGCTCGCGGCCAAGACCGGCAAAAAGCTCCGCCGTCTCGACGACTCCTTGCGCCGCAATTATTACGGCCCGCTCCGCCAGCTGTTCGACTCCGATTTGCACCTCGCAGCCTGGCGCCGCATCCTCGACCGCGAGGAGCCGGACTACGCCACCTAGCCGGCGCTCCCCGCCCGCCAGAAAACATCCTCGTCATGGCCGGGCTTGGCCCACGGCTGTCCGGTTTAGATTCAGATGCATTGAAGGGTCAATTGGGAGTTATTGAGACTTGGCCCTGGCAGTGGGTTGAGCAGGTGGGCAATTGGCTTTCGATGCATGAGGTTGACGCGGACCAACCTGGCGAAGGC
>JACQAG010000005.1 GCA_016195085.1 Pseudomonadota bacterium
CCCGCTCGATCAGCCAATCCGCCCGTGCCGCAACCCGAACGTCCCCAAAGGCCATGGCAAAGCCTCCGGCAAAACCAGCCCTACTCCTTTGAATCAGATTCGCATTCACCACGGAATCATTTCCGTGAACGCCATAGCCCCCAGGGGAGGGTTGGGGAGGGGGTGATCCTCACCCCCTCCCAAAGTCCACCCCAGGGAGAGGTCGCGAGCGTATGCGAGCGGGTGAGGGGAAGCGGTGGCATGGAGAGTCTCGATCAGGGCGCGTCGCGCCGGCTGAGCTCGGCCTTGACCTCGCCCAGGATGCGGCTTGCCTCGCTGCCGGTGATCTTGGCGATGTCGTCCTGATATTTGAGGAGGACGCCAAGGGTGTTGTTGATCGCGTCCGGCTCGAGCACGAGCTGATCCAGCTGCACCAGCGCCTGCGCCCAGTCGATGGTCTCGGCCACGCCCGGCAGCTTGAAGAGATCCATCTCTCTCAGCTTCTGCACGAAGCCGACGATCTGGCGGCTCAATTCGGCCGGTGCCTGCGGCGCCTTGACCTTGAGGATCGCCAGCTCGCGCTCGGCATTGGGATAGTCGACCCAATAGTAGAAGCAGCGCCGCTTGATCGCGTCGTGGATCTCACGCGTGCGGTTGGACGTGATGATGACGATCGGCGCCTCGGCGGCCTTGATGGTGCCGAGCTCGGGAATGCTGATCTGCCAATCGGAGAGCACCTCGAGGAGATAGGCCTCGAACGGCTCGTCGGTGCGATCGAGCTCGTCGATGAGCAGGACCGGTGCCGGACCCGGATGCGCGATCGCGTGCAAGAGCGGCCGCTCCACCAGGAACTGGCGGGTGAAGATCTCGGCACCGATCTCGGCCCGGTCGTGCTGGCCGGCGGCTTCCGCGAGCCGGATCTCGATCATCTGCCTGGCGTAGTTCCACTCGTAGACCGCCGAGGCGACGTCCAGGCCCTCATAGCATTGGAGCCGGATGAGATCGCGCCCGAGGCAGAGGGCGAGCACCTTGGCGATCTCGGTCTTGCCCACACCCGCCTCGCCTTCAAGGAAGAGGGGCCGACGAAGGCCGAGGGCGAGATGGACGGCGGTTGCGAGCGATCGGTCGGCGATGTAGTCGCCGCGATCCAAGAGGCGAACGGTATCGTCGACCGACTTCGGCAGGGGCGAGGCGGCTCGGAACGGTGCGGCGGGCAAGGAAGAGGGCATGGAGAACTTTCGCTTGGATAAGGCAACGCCATCCTGCTGAGCCAGGCCGGGACGTCAAGCCTCCCCCCACCCGCTCCCGGGTCTGGACCCGGAGACACCAGATATCTAGTCTCCTCCGACCCATCGACAATACACGGGCGAAAGGCTCCCCTCGATGCCGCGAATTCTGCTGACGGGCTTCACCCCTTTCCTCGGTTACGACGTCAATCCGACCCAGCGCCTGGTGGAGGCGGTCGCCGGCGGCGCCATTCGGCTCACCGGGGCCGCCGTTGCAGCGAGGCTCTTGCGCACGGATTACCGGTTGTCGGAGGTGGATTTCGATGCCGCCCTCGCCGACGTGCGTCCGGATGCGATCGTCGCCTTCGGCCTCGCCTTTTCCGCCGACGAGGTCCGGCCGGAGCGCATCGCGGTCAATTTCGACGACGGCGAGGAGGCGGGGTTGCCGGTCGCAAGGCGCATCGCCGCGGACGGGCCGGTCGGCTATTGGTCGACCCTGCCGGTCGACGCCATGCTGGCCGCGCTCGCCGGCGCCGGCTTGCCGGTCAAGGCCTCCAACCATGCCGGTGGCTTTATCTGCAATCACATCTTTTACTATGCGCGCCATCGGATCGAACGGGAGCAGCTTGGGCTGCCCATGGGCTTCGTGCACGTGCCGCCGCTTCCCGAACAGTTGGGCGACGCGCCGGAACGCAAGGGGCTGGCGATCGAGCGCCTGCTGGAGGCGGCGCGGGTGATCCTCGCCGTGGTGGCCGAGCGCATAGGCGCTCCCGTCGCGGCTTAGCCCGTATTTCTCGTACGGATCGGGGCAGCGATGGAGCTCATGCGGTCACAGGCGAGGAAAGCTGCGAAGAGCGATGCCCAGCATCGGTCGAGCAGCTTGACGCGGCATGTGACCGCAGGAGCCCATCCCTCCGGGTCGCGCCGCGCGGGTCGCCCGACGTCGTCGCGGGCCTCGACCGTAGCTGGGCTACGCTCTTCGGCCCGCTCCTTGCGGGGCGACCCGCGCGGCGCGACGCTGCTCCCGATCCGTACGAGAAATACGGGCTAACCGCCATGCGTCTGCGCGACGGCACCCCGGCCGACATCGAGGCGATCGTCCGGCTGGAAAACGACCCCACCTGCAATCTCTGGGTCAGCCAATGGACGGCCGAGCGGCATTTGGCGGCGCTGGTGGACGGCCACCACCGCTATGTGGTGGCCGAGAGCGATGCCGGCGACTGGGTCGGCTTTGCCTTCCTCAGGGACATTCGCTCCGCCAATCGCTGCATCGAGATGCAGCGGATCGCCGTCAACCGGTCGGATGCAGGCTATGGCAGGGCGCTGATGAAGCGGGTCACATGGCTCGCTTTCGAGGAATACAGCGCGCACCGGGTGTGGTTCGACGTCATCGAGACCAATGCAAGGGCTCGCCATGTCTACCGCTCCTTGGGCTTCGTCGAAGAGGGCGTGTTCCGCGAGGCGAAGCTTTACCAGGACGGGTTCTACTACTCGCTCGTGCTCATGGCGATGCTCGAGGGGGAGTATCGCCAGCGCCGCGCTCTCTTTGCCGGCTGAGCACATAGAAGCCGCTCGCCACGATGATGATCGCGCCCAGAACGGTGTAGGCATCGGGGATGGCGCCGAAGACCGCCCAGCCGATGGCAACCGCCCAGACCAGCTCGATGTAACCGAAAGGCTGCAGGACCGAAGCCGGCGCCAGCGCCAGAGCTTTGATCATGAGCAGATGGGAGCTGGCACCCACCGTGCCGACGGCGCCGAACAGCAGCCAATCGACCGGGGATGGCGTCTGCCAATAGAACGGTACGATGGCCGAGAAACCAACCGTGCCGAGCAGGCCCGCATAGAAGAGCGAGGTCAGAGCCGGGTCGCTGTTGCCGACGTACCGGGTGGTGATCTGATAGAGGGCATAGCCGAGGGCCACGCATACCGGCAGCAAGGCTGCCCAGCTCATGACGCCGGCGCCCGGGCGGATGATCACGAGCACGCCGACAAAGCCCGCCAGCACGGCGATCCAGCGCCTGGCGTCCACGGTTTCGCCCAGAAGCGGTAGCGACAGCGCCGTCACGAACAAGGGAGCGGTGAAGTTGAGGGCCTCGACCTCGGCCAGCGGCATCAGGCTCAAGGCGGTGATGAACATGAGGGTGCAGCCCAGCATCAGGCACGAGCGGACGAACTGGAGGGCCGGCCGCCGCGTGCGCAAGCGCCCGATGAAATTCGGTCCGTACATGTAGATGAGGGTCACCAGCATGGCGAAGAAGAAGCGTCCCCACAGCACCTGAATGACCGGATAGCTCTGGGTCAGGTACTTGGCGGTGCCGTTCATGAACGCGAACAGCGTCACCGTCACCAGTACGTAGACGATGGCTCTGAGGCCGGCGCGGTCTGACGCCCGTGCGGGCGGTTCATCGATCGACATTGGGGAAGGCGACCTTAGGTCCTGGCGTCGTGGCGCGTGAGCAGTCCAGACCATTCCAGGATGCGGCGATCGGCCGTCACCAGGGTCGCGCCGAGCTGGACCGCACTTGCAACGATAATGCGGTCTGCCGGATCGGCGTGCAGCTTTTCAAGCGTGGTCGCGGCGATTCCGATCTCTCCGTCGATCGAAATCTCCTTCAGCCCGACGCGGAGGATCTCTTGGCGCCATTTGAGCGTTCCGACCGGGAGATTGATGCGAGCGCGAGCCTGCAAGAGAGCCGCTTCCCAGAAGCTGATGGCCGAAATGCAAAGCGTACCCGTCCGCAGCGTTTGATCGCACATCCGTCGGGCACGAGCTCCAAGTCGGTCGACACCTTCTACCAGCCAAAAAAGCGCATGAGTGTCGAGGAGAACCATCTCATTCCTCAAGCGCTTCCCACCCAGCGTCCAAAGGCGAGATGATGTCGCCCTTAATCGTGACCATTCCCTTGAGGGCCCCAAACGCCGTTTTGGGCCGCTCCTGAAATGGCACGAGGCGGGCGACCGGCTTGCCCTTCTTGGTGATCGTCACCGGCTCGCCGCTGGCTGCCACCTCGTCCATCACTTTCAGGCACTTGGCCTTGAATTCGGAGGCTTTTAGCGTCTTGTTCATGCTAAAAGACTATGGTCATGACCATGGTCATGTCAAGCTGTTGGCGCTTGAAAGGCAAACGGCGCCGAGAGACCCCGGCGCCGTCCGCTCCTGGATGCGCTGACTGCGAAGGGCTCAGCCGCCGGCCGCCGCCACCGCGCGCTTGGCCATCACGCCGACAAGATGCGCCCGGTAGGCCGCCGAGGCGTGGATATCGCTGTTGAGCCCGCTCGCCTCGACCTTGATCCCCTCCAATGCCGATGGGGCGAACTTGGCCGAGAGCGCCTTCTCCATGGCCTTTTGGCGGAACACGCCGGGCCCGGCTCCGGTCACGCCGACACGCACGCCGTCCTTGGCCTTGGCCACGAACACGCCGACGATGGCGTAGCGCGAGGCCGGGTTCGGAAACTTCGAATAGGCGGCCTTCTCCGGAACCGGGAAGCTGACGGCGGTCACGATCTCTCCAGGCTTGAGGGCGGTCTCGAACAGTCCGGTGAAGAACGCGTCGGCGGCGATCTTGCGGGTGTTGGTGTGGATGGTCGCACCCAAGGCGATGCAGCCCGCGGGATAGTCCGCGGCGGGATCGTTGTTGGCGATCGAGCCGCCGATGGTACCGCGATTGCGCACTTGCGGATCGCCGATGCCTTCGGCGAGCTGGGCCAGGGCCGGGATCGCCTTCTTGACCGCCGCCGAATGCGCCACCTCGGCATGGGTGGTCATGGCGCCGATGGTGACGGTGCCGCCGTCGACCTTGATCGATTTGAGCTCGCCCAGGCCGGAAATGTCGATGAGGGCGCTGGGCTTGGCCAGGCGCATCTTCAAGGTGGGGATGAGGGTCATCCCGCCGGCCAGGATCTTGGCTTCGCCGGTCGCGAGCTTGGCGGCTTCGGCGACCGAGCCGGCCTTCTGATAGTTGAACTCGTACATGGTCTCTCCCCTTTACTCTGCCGCCTGCGGCATCTTCTGCTTCTGGATGGTCCGCCATACCCGCTCGGGCGTGGCCGGCATGTCGAGATGGGCGATGCCAAGGGCATTGCTGATGGCGTTCATCAAGGCCGCCGGCGCGCCGATGGCGCCGGCCTCGCCGCATCCCTTCACGCCCAAGGGATTGTGCGTGCAGGGTGTCGGCTTGTCGGAGTGCTTGACCTCGAATGACGGCAGATCGTCCGCCCGCGGCATGCAGTAGTCCATGTAGGAGCCGGTCAGGAGCTGGCCCGACTCCTTGTCGTAGAGGCAGTCCTCCAGCATCGCCTGGCCGATGCCTTGGGCGAGACCGCCATGCACCTGGCCCTCGACGATCATCGGATTGATGATCTTGCCGAAATCGTCCGAGGCGACGAAGCGCATGATCTTGGTCACGCCGGTGTCGGGATCGATCTCCACCTCGGCGATGTAGCAGCCCGACGGGAAGGTGAAGTTGAGCGGGTCGTAGAAGGCCTGCTCCTCCAGTCCCGGCTCCAGATCCTTCGGATAGTTGTGCGGCACATAGGCGGTGAGCGAGATGTCGGTCAAGGTCTTCGACTTGTCGGTCCCGGCGACCGAGAACTTGCCGTCCTTGAAGACGATGTCGGCCTCGGCGGCCTCCATCAGATGCGCGGCGATCTTCTTGCCCTTGGCGATCACCTTGTCGAGGGCCTTGACGATCGCCGTGCCGCCGACCGCGATCGAGCGCGAGCCGTAGGTGCCCATGCCGAATGCGATCTTGCCGGTGTCGCCGTGAACGATGTCGACCTGCTCGATCGGAATGCCGAGCATGTCGGAGACCACCTGGGCGAAGGTGGTCTCGTGGCCTTGGCCGTGGCTGTGGGAACCGGTGAATACGCTGACCGAGCCGGTCGGATGCACCCGGATATTCGCCGACTCGAACAAGCCGGCACGCGCGCCGAGCGAGCCCACCACCGCCGACGGCGCGATGCCGCAGGCTTCGATGTAGCAGGCCAAGCCGATGCCCCGGATCTTGCCGCGCTTGGCGGCTTCCTCCTTGCGTTTGGCGAAGCCCTTGTAGTCGATCATCTTCATGGCGACGTCGAGGGTGGCTTCGTAGTTGCCGGTGTCGTATTGGAGGGCCACCGGCGTCTGATAGGGGAACTGGCTCGGCTGGATGAAGTTGCGCCTGCGGATGTCCGCCGGATCCTGCTTCAGATCCCGCGCCGCTACGTCGACGATGCGCTCCAAGAGATAGGTTGCCTCGGGCCGCCCGGCGCCGCGATAGGCGTCGACCGGCACGGTGTTGGTGAACACCGCCTTCACATTCGCCCAGATCACCGGCGTTGTGTACACGCCGGCGAGCAAGGTGGCGTAGAGGTATGTCGGCACGCAGGTGGCGAAGGTCGAGAGATAGGCGCCCATATTGGCGAGCGTCTGCACCTTGAGCGCAAGGAACTTGCCGTTCTTGTCGAGGGCGAGCTCGACATGGGTCACATGGTCGCGGCCCTGGGCATCGGAGATGAAGCTCTCGCTCCGCTCCGCCGTCCATTTGATCGGTCGCCCGACCTTGGGTGCTGCCCAGGTGACGATCGCCTCCTCGGCGTAGTGATAGATCTTCGAGCCGAAGCCGCCGCCGACATCCGGCGCCACCACCCGAAGCCTGTGCTCAGGTAGCTGCAGCACGAAGGCGCCCATCAGCAAGCGGATCACATGCGGGTTCTGGCTGGTGGTGTAGAGCGTGTAGTCGCCGCTCAGATTGTCGTACTCGCCGATCGCCGCCCTGGGCTCCATGGCGTTGGCGACCAGGCGGTTGTTGACCAGGTCGAGCTTGGAGACGTGGTGCGCCTTGGCGAAGGCGGCGTCGACCGCGGCCTTGTCGCCGATGGCCCAGTCATAGCAGAGATTGCCCTTGGCCTGCTCCCAGACCTGGGGCGCTTTCGGCTTGACCGCGTCGGCCAGGCTGACCACCGCCGGCAGCGGCTGATAGTCGACGTCGATGAGCTCGGCCGCGTCCTTCGCCTGGTCGCGCGTCTCGGCGATGACGACGGCCACCTGGTCGCCCACATGGCGAACGAAATCCTGCGCCAAGGGCGGATGCGGCGGCTCCGCCATGTTGGAGCCGTCCTGGTTCTTCACCAGCCAGCCGCAGGGCAAGCCGCCGGTCTTCATGTCGGCGCCGGTGAAGATCGCCACCACGCCCGGCGCCTTCGATGCCTTCTTGGTGTCGAGCTTCTTGATGCGCGCATGCGCATGCGGCGAGCGCAGCATATAGGCGTAGACCTGCCCCGGCCGGTTTATGTCGTCGGTGTAGTTGCCGCGGCCGGTTAGGAACCGCGCGTCCTCGCGCCTCCTTACGGAAGCGCCGATGCCTGTATCGGCCATGATCGTTACCTCCCCATCGCCTTGGCGCCGGCTTGAATGGCTTTGACGATGTTGTGATAGCCAGTGCACCGGCAGATGTTGCCCTCAAGCCATTCGCGAACTTCCTGCTCGGAGGGATTCTTGTTGTTCTGCACGAGATCGACCGCGCTCATGACCATGCCGGGCGTGCAGAAGCCGCACTGGAGGCCATGATGCTCCTTGAAGGCGGCCTGCATCGGATGCAGCTCGCCGTTCTTGGCCAGACCCTCGATGGTGATGATCTTGGCGCCATCGGCCTGCGCGGCGAGAATGGTGCAGCTCTTGACCGACTTGCCGTTGACGTGGACGACGCAGGCCCCGCATTGGCTGGTGTCGCAGCCGACATGTGTGCCGGTGAGGCCGAGCTTCTCGCGCAGGAACTGCACCAGCAGCGTGCGCGCTTCGACCGTCCCGGAGGCGGCTTTTCCGTTGACGGTCATGGCGACATTGATCGAGGCCATCGTTACCTCCCTTGAGTTCTGGCTCTGGAATCTAACCCGGCTCGATGACGATTATGTCCTAGGCTTTATGGCCATCGGCAAGGGCGCTTAATGGCTTAAGTCTGACCAGCCGGCCGTCCCAGGTCAAGCCGGGCATGGGAGCGACCGGCCTGCCGATCGGCCGCTCGCAAGAACCCCCGCTTCGAGCCCTTCGGGATCGAGGGATCTAGGAGCCTGTCTGAGTAATGGACGCGGTCGCGTTGCGAGCGAATTTGGCCGATCCGCTAGGAAGGGCGGCGAAGGCGATGCTAAAGCATCGGCGAGCCGACCTGACGACGCGGGCGGGCAAATTGGCCGCAACCCTTCGGGACGCGCCGATTTTGCCAAATCGGCAGCGTCGCGACCACGTCCATTACTCAGACAGGCTCCTAGCCGCCGCGGCCGAAGAAAAGCACGATGAGCACCACGAACAGCACGACACCGCCCACCCAGACCCAGGGCGGAAGACCCTTGGTCGCCTGACCTTGCGAAGGCGGTGCGTCGGCCGGCGGCTCGCTCGGCGCGGCCATGGCGCTCGCGGCCGCGCTCGAGGTCTCGCCCGCGGGGGCGCCGGCGGTGATCAGCGTCCCCAAATGCGCGAAGAACTCCGCCGACAATTTGTTCGCCGTCGCGTCGATGAGGCGCGAGCCGATCTGGGCAAGCTTGCCGCCGACATTGGCGGTGACGGTGTATTGCAGGATCGTGCCGTCGCCGTCTTCGAGGAGACGCACTTTGGCGCCGCCCTTGGCAAAGCCGGCGACGCCGCCCTTGCCCTCGCCGGAAATGGTGTAGGCGTTGGGCGGATCGAGGTCGCTCAACGTCACCGCGCCGGTGAAGGTGGCGGAGACCGGTCCCACCTTCGCGCGTACCTTGGCGGTGAAGCTGGTGTCGGAGGTCTTCTCGATCTCCTCGCAGCCGGGGATCGCCTGGCGGAGGATCTCCGGATCGTTGAGGGCGGCCCACACGCGCTGGCGCGGTGCAGGAATACGGTATTGGCCGGTCATCTCCATGGGATTCGTCCTCCACGCAACTGGCTGCAAGCCGGCAGCACCCTACAGGCGAGGCCGTGGCGCCGACAAGCGCGGGCGCAACCGCGATGCATTGCTTGATTGCCGTCGGCGATTACCGGTCTCCGGCCGCACCGCTTGCGCTGAAGAGCGCGCGGGGCGGGCTATGCGAACGATGGAGGTGCCGACGGCCCCGCCGGTGAGAAAGCGTTAATCCTCGCCCGCGTATCGTATGCCGGCCATCGCCAGGCGGACGATTGCTCCCCTCCCGCCAAGACGGTATGGACGAGCCTCTAGCAACGAGCAGCCGCGATGAACGACGAGATGATCCGCTCCGCCATACACTGCGGCGTGCAGCAGCTGGAATGCGCGGTCAGCGAGATGGAGCAGGCCGCGCTGCAAATCATGGAGCTGTCGGAGTCGCTGATCGCCGGCCTCGAGGATGAAGAGACCAAGGCGCGGCTCTTCGACATCATCCAGTCCTGCTGGTTCCAGGACGTGAGCGGCCAGCGCATGCGCAAAGTCTGCGAGCTCTTGAAGTTCCTCGACCGCAACGCTGTGGGAGTGCGACCCGCGAAGCCGCAGATGCCTCGGTCGGTCGCCGAGCCGCCCGCCGGCATGCGCGCGCTCACGCAAAAGCCGGCGGCGGCGCTGAACCAGGCGCAGATCGACGGTCATTTCCAAACGGCAAGGGCCTGGACCTAGAAAGCACGGACCCGAGCGGACCCTCGTCTTCTTCGTATAACCGGCGCGAAGGGCCGCGGCAGGACCTTATGGGCGGTCCTGCGGACGTCGCTGCATGTAGGTCTTGCGCTCGTCCTCATGGGTCGTGCGGAAGCCATGGCGCTCGTAGAGGCGCTGTGCCGGATTGTGCCGAACGACGCTCAGCGTGACGGGTTTGCCGCGCTGATCCGCCTCCGCGAGCACGCATCGCAATGCCCAGGCGCCGACGCCGCGGCGTTGCCAGGGAGCGCGGACATAGAGCTGGCCCAAATTGACCGCCTGCGGCAAGTCTTGGCGCTGCAGCCAGCCGATGTCGCGGCCGCCCAGCATGACGATGCTGGCTTCGTCGGTCTTGAAGCGGGCGGCAAAGTGCGTGGTCTTACGCGCCTCATCCCAGCCGAAGAGGTGCTCGATGACCGCACCCATGGTCTCGAAGTAGACCGTGCGCGCGAAGTCGAAATCCGCCGGCGTGGCGCCGCGCAGCGACAGCTCGGCCGCGGGAATCCTGCCGGCTGCCGGCTCCTGCGCCGGCTCGGTCGGAACCCAAAAATGCAACTTGACCTTGGCTGCGGGCGGATCGGGCTGGCGCGTTCCCGCGAACAGGCCGCCATTGGCAAGGATGACCTTCTGCGAGCCGACATTGTCGAAGTCGCAGGTGACCGCGACCCGCCCGAGGCCGGCTTCGCGGGCAACCGGCAGCAATAGCCGCAAGGCGCGCGTGGCATAGCCCTGGCGCCACCGCCAGGGGACGACCGAATAGCCGATATGCCCTGAGATGTGCTCCGGCAGCGTGTCGGTCCCGGGCATGTAGCGCAGGTTGATTGAGCCGCAGAAATCGCCGTCCCAGAGCCAGAATACCGGACCGGGCAGGCGCGGCACGACGCGGCCGTCCGCCAGCGTGACCGTGCCGTCCCGCCTGGTGAGCTCGGTCAAGAACCCGGCTGCGTCCCGCTTGAGCGCAGCGAACTGCCGGGCGCTGACATTCTCCGTGGTGCTTGGCGACCAGCCGGTCTCGAGCGCGGCCGCATAGCGAGCGAGCCGTTCCATGCTGGGCGGCACCAGGGTCACGCGGCCCACAGAGCTCGCCCGGCGCTCCTGGGCCTGCCCACTGCCGCGCCGGTGCTCTTCTGCTTCCTCGATCGACATCACCCCTCCTGATCGCCCTCACCGTGAGAGGGTCGAGTGGCGCTTAAAGCGCCAAAGGCCCCGTCCGGTTCCGGCGGGGCCTTTGGCGTTCCTGGTGTGCTGCTTTGGATCAGCGCAAACGGACTTCCTTCGGCCCCGACTTGGCGTGGGTCGAATTCACCGAGCGCGAACCGTGATCGTGAACCAGGCACATGTCGTGAAGATTAGGAAGCCGGAGCGCGCCCGTCAATGCGCCTCTGCGAACCCTTCCTAGCGAATGAAGACCTGATGGGCGAAGTCGCGGCCGTTGGTCAGGGTCAATTGCTTGAAGCCGAGCATCTTCAGGAGATCGATGAAGGTGAAGAGCTCATCCACTTCGAGAGAGCGAAAGAGATCGGTTTGCCTGACGACCGAGGTCATCATGGCGAGCAGCCCACGCATGCGATAGAGGGTGTTGGCATAGCCGTCGTTCAGGCTGACGATGATCAGCTTCTCGGCCTGATCGCCCTTGGCGAAGAGGGCCACCGGCGGCTCTTGCGGGCGTGCATATTGCGCGGCCGTGAAGTCGTTGACGAAGCTGATGCGCCTCGAACGATCGGAATCAATGAGGGTGCGGGCGAGGGCCACGTACAACTCGCTCGACTTCGGTTTCGGATAGTAATAGCCGGCCTGCCTGTCATCGGCCGAAGCCGAGCCGGTCAACGTCAGCAGAATCGCGACCGCCAGCGCGCCCGCTCGCCACGCATGCCATCCCATGGCGTATCCCCTCCGCGAGTTTCCCCGAAAAGGACCCTAGCGTGGGAGCGTTCGCTGCGCCAGACCGCCCCGCCGCGCGCCGGGCCTATTTGAGCTCCACGGCATAACTGGACAGCGCCGGCACAGAGGGGATGAGGCCGGCTGCGTTGAGGAACCGGGCGAAGCGCTCATAGCGTTGCGCGTCGAGGGCAGCCGGGCTGTGGGCGAAGCGGGGCAGCGTGTCGCGCCAAGCTCGGCGATTCAGCTCATCGTCGAGCTCCTTGTGGTTCTTGATGAACAAGCCCCAGCTCTCCTCTGGGTGGTTGATGAGGAACAGCGTGCCGCGCTCGACCGCATCGAGAAACTTGCGAAAGTTCGGGTCCGACAGGCGGTCGTTGCGCGCGACGAAGATGAGCTCGTCGAATGCCGGAACCCCTTCCTCCTCGGGATAGAACGCGCGGCCGGGGCGCTTCTCGATTTCCAGCTGGTTCAGCTCGAAATTGCGGTAGGCGCCGATGACGGCGGCGACCTGCTCGGAGAGGAGCGCTTGTACGAGCGCGAAGTTGACGTTGACCAGGGTCACGTCGGTGAGCTTGAGGCCGTTCTTCGCCAGCATGGCCTTGAGCAAGGCCTCCTCCGATCCGGCGACCGAATAGCCGATTTTGCGGCCTTTCAGGTCGGCCATGGTCTTCACCGGCCCATCGGCCAGCGCCACCACGGTGACCAAGGGTGTCGCCACCATGGTCCCGATGCGGGCGAGCGGCAGACCCGCAGCGACCTGCAGGTGCAGCTGCGGCTGGTAGGAGACGGCGATGTCAGCCTGGCGCGCGGCGACCAGCTTCGGCGGATCGTTCGGATCGGCAGGTGCTATGAGCTCGACCTCGAGCCCGGCGTCCCGGAAGTAGCCCTTCTCCAAGGCGACGAACAGCGGCGCATGATCGGGATTGATGAACCAATCCAGAAGCACGGTCAGCTTCTCCGCCGAAGCCGGACGGATTGCAGCCAGCAGGATTGCCAGTACCAGCAGGACGCGATGAAGCACGATCTGGACCCTCCCGTTTGTCGCTAATCCTCGGCCGGCGGCGCATCCGCCTGCCAAAACACCAAGCGACGAAGCAGCGCATCGGCTGCGAGATAGAGCGCCACTCCGATCGCCATCAGGACCAGGAGGGCGGCGAACATGAGCTCGATCTGCACGCGCGCATTGGCATGCAGCATGAGAAATCCCAGGCCGGCGCTGGAGCCGACCCACTCGCCGACGACCGCGCCGATCGGCGCCACGGCGACGGCGATCCGGAGGCCCGAGGCGAAGCCGGGCAGGGCCGCCGGCACGCGTACGCGCCAAAGGAGTGTGGCGCGCCCGGCGCCCAGCGTCAGCGCGGTGTCGAGCCAAGCAGGATCGGTCCGGCGCAGTCCGTCGAAGAACGCAGTGGTCACCGGAAAGAAGATGATGAGGGCCGCCATCGCCACCTTGGAGGCCATGCCGTAGCCGAGCCAGAGCACGAGGAGGGGGGCTACCGCGAAAACCGGGATTGCCTGGCTCGCCACCAGGACCGGCAGCAACCAGCGGCGCGCCGGCCGAAAATAGGCAAGCGCGATGGCGGCCGCCGCCCCGCAAGCGGCGCCGAGGGCAAGCCCGAGCATGACCTCGCTCAGCGTCAATGCGGCATGAAAGAGGATGAGCTCCCGGCTTTCGACCAAGGCGCGGCCGACGCCGAGGGGACCGGGCAGGATGTAGTGCGGGGCGCCGGTGGCGAGCACGATCGCCTGCCACATGAGAACCAGGCCGGCCGCGACCGTGGCCAGACGGGCAAGCGCCGGCAACAACGCCGTGCCGCTCCGCCTCGTTCGGTCAGGGACCGGCGGCAGTGCGAGCCTGCTGGTGTGGACGATCATAGACCACGCTCATCCCTACGCCGGTCCGAACCGGATCAGGTTCCAAGGGTCGTCTCGCGATCGAGACCTCTCAGCCGCCCAATGCGGCTCCCCTCGAGGTGTGAGGGAATGATGAACCGGAACGCCGGCTGAAGGCAAGCGTGCCGCGCCCGAAGGCAGGTTGCAGCCCCGGCCAAGAGCCGGGAAGCATCGGCTGGGGCATCATTGCCGGCGGGCTTCGGTTGACGCTGACGCATCGCTGGATCTACCTCTGATGCATGCGGCGCCCGCTTCTCATCGGCAACGAGATGTACCGGCATTCCGTCTATGGGCCGAAGCATCCCCTGGCGATTCCCCGGGTCTCCACCACCCTCGACCTCATCCGGGCCATGGGCTGGTTCGATTCGGAGCGCTATGTCGAGAGCCGGCCCGCCACCCCGGCGGAGCTCGGCCGCTTCCACGCGCCCGACTACATCGCCGCCCTCGTGCGGGCCGAGATCGAGGGCGAGGTCGATGCCGAGACGCGAGAGCGCTACAACATCGGGCGGAACGGCAATCCGGTCTTCCCGGAGATCTTCCGTCGCCCCGCCACCGCCTGCGGGGCGACGCTCAAGGCGGTCGAGCTCCTGGCCGAGGGCGGCATCGTCTATAGCCCGGCCGGCGGCACGCACCATGGCCGCGCCGATCGGGCGAGCGGGTTCTGCTATTTCAATGATCCGGTTTTGGGCATCCTCAAAATGCTCGACCGCGGCATTGCCCGGATCCTGTATGTGGATCTCGATGCGCACCATGGCGACGGCGTGGAAGATGCCTTCGCCGAAGACGACCGCGTGCTGACCATATCCGTGCACGAGGCCGGCCGCTGGCCGAATACCGGGAGGGCGGAGGAGCGCCGGGGCGGCATGGCCCGCAATCTGCCGGTGCCGCCCGGCTTCAACGACAGCGAGCTCGCTTACATCGTCGAGCGGGCGCTGTTGCCGCTCGGCCGAAGCTTTCGCCCCGATGCCCTGCTGATCCAGGCCGGCGCCGACGCGCTTGCCGACGATCCGCAAAGCCGCCTCATGCTCTCCAACCGCGCCCTCTGGGCGGCGGTCGGCGATCTCGCCGGTCTGGCCCCGCGGCTGTTGGTTCTGGGCGGCGGCGGCTACAATCCGTGGTCGGTGGCGCGATGCTGGACCGGGATCTGGGCGACGCTCAACGGCCATGCGACGGAAAGCGCGTTGACGCCCGAGGCCGAAGCGGTGCTGGGCTCGCTCAGGTGGAACCATAGCCTCGGGCGCTCACCGCCCAGCCATTGGTTGACGACGCTTGCCGACGCGCCCAGACCCGGTCCCGTCCGCCTGGAGATCGTCGGCATCGTCGAGGAGGTCATGCGGACATGATGCGGTGGGTGGCGCTAATCGTGATGTTCGTGGCGCTGCCAACGGCGGCGCAGCGTCCTCTCAACTATGAGAAGGACACGGCGGTGATCGAAACCGCCACGGGGCAGCGCCACACCGTCAACGTCGAGCTTGCGGTCACGCCGGACCAGATGGCTCAAGGGCTGATGTACCGCCGGCAGCTGGCGCCCGATGCCGGCATGCTCTTCATCTACCCTGCGCCCGAGCCGGCGGCCTTTTGGATGAAGAACACGCTGATCCCCCTCGACATGCTGTTCATCGCCGCCGACGGGCGCATCCTCAACATCGCCGAGCGCACGATCCCCCTATCGGAGACCCCGGTTCCCGCCGCCGGCCCGGTCAAGGCGGTGCTCGAGCTCAACGGCGGCACCACCGCCCGGCTCGGAATCAAGTCAGGCGACCGGGTCCGCCATAAGAGCTTGCCCTAGTTACATGCGTCGCCAGCTCGGGCACCCGGTCGAACCTCTAGGTGCACAAGTCGGAGGGTAAAAGCGTGCCACGCGTCTTTGCCTTCCGGGTCGCCGTATCCTCGATGATCGTGCTGGCGATGAAATATCCCAGCGAGCGATAGGATTCGAGCTGCGGCTCGTCGAACCATTGATCGGCCGTGGATTGGTTCGGGAAGTCCACATGCGCGCGCTCGTACGCAATGACGTCGGCCGCACCTTCGGTGCCCTGCACGGTCGGCTTGATGTAGAGAATGTGGCCGAGCGGGGTGTCGGGGTCGCTGAGGTACTTGATGTTGCCCCGAATGCAATATGGTACTTGCGCCGGCGGGGTCTTATCGGTTGCTGCGAGCAAATCGGACCCTTCGAAGGTGATGCGCACCCCGAGATCGATCCAGATCTTGCGCACGGCATTGCCGAGGTCTTCGAAATGCCGCGCGCCATCCTGGCCCGCGTCGCAGACGACGATCCACCGGCAGCGGCGGCGGACCAGCTCGTAGAGCCCGAGATTCTCGAAATGCCCGCCGTCGGAGAGGTAGACGTAAGAGCTGTCTTCGTTGGTCATGCCGAAGAGCTCGGCAAGGAGCGGATATAGCGTCATCCGGGGCGCTTCTTGTCGATATGGCTCTTTCTCTCTTCTCTTCTCCCTCGCCATCGTCTCCCGTGCAGTCGCTGGCTTCTCCTCGCCTTGCTCAGAGAATGGCGCTCCGCCTGCTTTACCCGGATTGCCGAGCCACCAGCCCAGGCGCACGTTCAACATGGTCAACAGAAATGCAATGGAGGGCGAGGAGTGATACCCCATGTTCGGGCTGACCGCGGCTCCCGAGATCGCCATCGCCGTGCCGAGCGATATTCCGGCCTTCGGGTGGCCGTAGGTCTCGGTCGGGCGGTAGCCGAGATTGGCCGTGCCGCAATGGAGAGGCGTCACGGTGAAGGATTCTGCCTTGCGATGCTGCCAAGCGAGCTTAGGACTGGCGGCGAGATTGAGGGCGATGTTCACGATGTGGAAGGGCCGCCAATCCGTACCAACGCGCTTGTCTGGGGAGTCTGCGTTCGGCCAAAGATCTTTGACCTGCAGGTTGTCCTTGTTGTCGAATCCAGTGAAGCGGTCCGCTTGGCGCGCAATGCCATGCGGCCCACCGAGAAAGGCGCGGATGAGCCGGTTGCGGTAGAGGGCGTGTAGGGAGAAGCGGTTGACGTTCACGAACATGGACGCGCCGATCATTACTGCGATTGCCGACACAAAAGTACCTAGTGTCCAGCGCCAATTCGATTGATAGAGGACGTTGCTGCCATCGTCGTTGAAGAAGGCACTGTCCTGAAAGCGCGTGTCCAAGGCGATGAGGTCGAATCCCATCGAAAGCAGAATCAACACGATCGCCGCAAAGAGCGGCCCGGCCACCGCCAAGCCGACGTTCATGGCAGTGCCTGTCCAGCTCGAGGTCTGGCCTCGGCCGGACGTCAGGCTGCTCTTTCCCAGCAGCGCTGTTACGAACCCGGAGGCGGCACCGAGGCTCGGAAGCAATCCCGGCACCTGACCGCCGAGGTACTCGACGGCGTCGTAGAGCCAAGAGGCGCATAGAACGAGACTCGAGACCACGAGCCAGACGAGAGCGGCGATGATGTACCAGGCGCCGGCACGGCCTAGCCATTCGCGCTCGAAATCGCCATCGTGGCTGTAGCTCCGCAACATGACATAGGCCATGTGGCCCATGAGGAGGGACACGAAGAACCAGGGCATGCCGAGGATCACGAGTATGATTTGTGCCACCGGCTTGTCGGCAGCGGTGGGCGCGAGCCCCGCGCAAAGATGCACGCCCAGCCAAATCAATGTGCCCGACACGATCGCGCTGGCGCCCCAGGCGACGTAGTCCTTCGTCCGTTCCCGGTCCTTTTCTCGCTTCGCGCTGGCAATCGTTGCGGCGTAGACGGCCAATGCGACGGCGATCATGAGCGGCAGCTGCCAGTAGCTGACATAGCGGGGATCTGTGACCATTCCCAGCCCTGCAGCAGGGGAGACCAGAGCGTCTGCAGGCGTCATTCTGTTGTTGGCCAGCCATGCGAAAATTGCCCCCGCTCCGATCGCTGGAACGACGCTCCACTTTAGGAATTGCATCTGCTCGGCCGAAGAAGACACCTTCGGGTGTTCGCCGGCGTAAAGCTTCACCAGCTTGTAGCGGAAGCTCATCCCGGTCAGGACGAGACCAAGCATGGCAATGGCTGCGCCGTACCAGGGCCACCAAAATTTGAATTCCGCCGTGTGCGCGATGGCGGCGACGATCTTGACCGCGA
Organism: Pseudomonadota bacterium; assembly: GCA_016195085.1. Classification (NCBI taxonomy): domain Bacteria; kingdom Pseudomonadati; phylum Pseudomonadota; species Pseudomonadota bacterium. Next base: position 17,664 of record JACQAG010000005.1, read on the forward strand.
TGATGGGGAGGAGCAGGGCGGGGATGAGGATGAGCCAATTGAGCAGCAGATTGCGGGTGACGATGGTGACCGCCGTCCAAAGGTCGGTCGAGAGGATCCCCATCTTGGGTGTGAGATAGGAGCTGTAGGCACGCAGATGACGGATCGGGAGCGGCTCCTTGTCCGGCTGGCCACGTTTCGGATTGAGCCCTCGTAGCACCTCGCCGGAATCCCTGGCCCAGTTCAGCCAAGCCGACAGCCAGGCGCCGATATAGCCACCGCCGGAGACCGTCGAGAGATAGTGGAAGCGACGGAGCAGATCGCCCTCGGCGAGCGCCTGGATGACGCCAAGCGCGAAGGAAGCGCTGCGGATCCCGCCACCGGACAGCGCCAGACCCACCGGCTCCAGCGCATGCGCCGCCGTATAGGCCGCTCGTCGGCGGGCGCGTTCCAGCTCGTCCGGATCGGGTTGGGCTGGTAGCTCCCTAAACGTTTGGTCGAGTTGCCGGACCGGAGCGCTGTTAGGCCAGATTGCGCCGAATTCCGCCCGCAGCACATCGGACAACGCATAAGGTTCGCCCCCGGCCATGCCCCACCCCCCTAGGCTGTATTACCGACATTGACGCAATCTTTGAGGGCAATAGCAACGGGAATCTGACGGCTGCGGCGAGACCACGAACGGGCCACGCCGCGTCTTGCCGCGCTGGCGGCGCAGCACCACTACCGGGGTATTCAGGCGGTCGATCTCGGCGCGCCGCCGGGTTCGCTAGTTCCGCTTTCTGGCCAGCATGAGCCCGTCGCCGATCGGCACCATGCTGATGGTGACCCTGGGATCGTCGCGGAGCTTGGCGTTGAGGGCCCGGATCGCCGCGGTGTCGGGGTCGTTCTTGGCGGGGTCGGCGACACGGCCGTTCCACAGCACATTGTCGATGGTGATGAGCCCGCCGGGCTTCAGCAAGGTCAGCGCTGCTTCGTAGTAGGCGTCGTAGTTTTCCTTGTCGGCGTCGATGAAGGCAAAGTCGAAGCTGCCGGCATGGCCCTCGGCGATGAGCGCCTTCACGGTGCCGACGGCCGGCCCCAGCCGCAGCTCCACCTTGTCGGCGACGCCGGCCTTGGCCCAGTATTTGCGCGCAACCTTGGTGTACTCCTTGCTGACGTCGCAGGCATAGACCTTGCCGCCCGGCGGCAGCGCCCGGGCAACGGCGAGGGAGGAATAGCCGGTGAAGGTGCCGATCTCGAGCGTCTTCCTAGCGCCGGTCAGCTCGACCAGGAGCGCCATGAACTGACCCTGCTCCGGCGAGATCTGCATGCCTGCCCCCGTCATCGAGGCGGTCTCCTCGCGGAGCTGCTGCAGGACCTCGGGTTCTCTGAGCGAGGCTCCGAGCAGGTAGTCGTAAAGCCTTTGGGTCAGCTCGATGGTGCGGCTCGACATGGGAGTTCCTTCCGCCTTGGGGCGTCTTACTATCGCGAAGTCGGAGGGACACGCAAACCCTCCGGGTTTCCGTTGCCAGGCCCCGTGTTGTATCATTGGCGGGCGATCCGCGGACGGTCGGGGCGTAGCTCAGCCTGGTAGAGCGCCAGCTTTGGGAGCTGGATGCCGGAGGTTCGAATCCTCTCGCCCCGACCAGCGGACGACAATGGGGCGGGATGACCGAGATGAGCGTTCGTATCTACCAGCCGAGCAAGACGGCGATGCAGTCCGGTCGGGCCAAGACCCACAAATGGGTCATGGAATTCGAGCCGGAGAGCCGTAGAGGCCCGGAGCCGCTGATGGGCTGGACTGCGAGCGCCGACACGCGCCAGCAAGTCCACCTTGAATTCGACACGCGCGAGGAGGCGGTCGCCTACGCCGAGAAGCACGGCTATCCCTATACCTTGGTCGCCGGCCATGATCGCCGCCTGCGTCCCAAGGCCTATGCCGACAATTTCCGCTTCGACCGCAGCAAGGCTTGGACGCACTGAGCCTCCGGCCCGGACGGGTCGATCTCGAGGGCCCTGTGCTAGACTGGGCCTGCCAGCAAACAAGGGGATTCCGGCTCGGCCCCGTAGCTCAATGGACAGAGCATCCGCCTTCTAAGCGGATGGTTGCAGGTTCGATTCCTGCCGGGGCCGCCAATACTTAGCAGGTTTTTCGGAAGTCCTTCCAACCCGAAAACAATCACCGAACAATCACGCGGATGGAAACGACTTCCAAGACCCCTCAGCCGATACCTTATCTATTGCCCGCCCCGGAATAGGCTCGATGTGCGGACGACACCCAGCAGTTCGCGTGGCGCGCGTTGGTCGAGCCGTACCGGCTGACCGATCAGCCAGCCGGCTATAGACCTCGAGGGCCGCTACAACATCGCGCGGACACAGCGAGCGCCAGTCGTCTGCCTCGGGTCCGATGGCAAGCGCCACATCGCGATGCTGCGATGGGCCCTGATCCCGCCATCGTCCAAGGATATGAACGCCGCGGCGGTGGCGCCCGCCCGTGATTGCACTTATGTTGCTGGCCGCATTCCTCGGGGCTGGGGTTTCAAGACGGAGGGGGTGAGACGCCATGGACAGGCGTTTGGGATTGGGCGTCTACGCGGACGTCCTGCCGTGATCGCTCCATGACGGGCGGCTGCCGGCGCTTGGGCGCGGTCCTTCTCGCCATGGCGCTCGCATGTGTGGCTCCGGCCCAAGCGCAAATCACGCTCGACGGCTCGCTCGGCCGGTCTGGTGGGCTCAGCGGGCCCGATTATCTCATTGGCGCCGATCTCGGCCGCCAGGTCGGCGGCAATCTCTTTCACAGCTTCGGCCGGTTCAATCTACTGACCGGCGAGAGCGCCACCTTCTCCGGGCCGGGCAGTGTCAGCAACATCATCGGACGGGTGACCGGCGGCAGCGCGTCCTCGATCGATGGCACTATCCGCTCGACGATCCCTGGCGCCAATCTGTTTCTGGTGAACCCGGCCGGCATGATGTTCGGGCCGAATGCGAGCCTGGACGTGCAGGGATCGTTCCATGCAACGACCGCCGATTATCTCCGCTTGGCCGATGGCGCGCGCTTTCAGGCAACCAACCCCACAGCCAGCAGTTTCACCGCGGCACCGCCGGTGGCCTTCGGCTTTCTCGGCCCCAACCCGGCCGCGCTCACCGTCCAGGGCAGTTTTCTCGCGGTGCCGTCGGGCGCGAGTCTCAGCCTGGTCGGCGGGCCCGTCACCATTGCCAACGGCCTTATCCAGGCGCCGGGAGGCACGGTCAACATTGCGAGCGCCCGCAACCCAGGCGAGAGCGCCGTCGATCAGGCCCAAGTCGTCAATCCGGTCCTGCCCGATGGCGTCGTTTCGATCACGACCGGCTCCACGATCGATGTCGGGGATGTGACCGGCATACTCCCTGCCGGCACCATCCGTATCCGCGGCGGCGCCATCACGATGGATGCCAGCACCGCGCAAGCAAAGAACACCGGCTCGAGCCCCGCGGGCGGTATCGTCATCGAGTCCGACGGGTCGGTCATGCTGAGCGGAGGAACGCAGATCCTCTCGAGCTCCACCGGCGGCAATGGTGGGGCGATCACCATCCGCGCCGGCAGCCTCATTCTCGAGAGCGCCGTGATCACCGCCGATACCCAGGCGAATGGGACCGGCGGGGCGATTTCAGTGGATGCCGGCACGGTGATGCTGCGCGACGGCGGCCAGATCCGCGCCAATACCAGCGGGACCGGAAATGGCGGGACCGTCCTCGTCCGGGCAAAGCAGCTCACCATCGATGGTCAAGACGCGCTCATCCTGACCAATGCGTTTGACCAAGGTAACGCGGGCGACGTCACGATCGAAGCCAGCACTGTGACCGTGCGCGGGGGAGGCGCCATCGGCAGCGTGACGCTCGACCTTGGAGCCAACTTCCAAGGAAATGCGGGGAATGTCACGCTCAAGGCCGATCAGCTGACGATCCTGGACGGTGGAAGCATCGTAAGCAATACGACGGGCGGCAGCGGCAATGCCGGCGCCGTGAATGTCCATGCAAGCCAAGTGACGATCGATGGCACGAACGCCAACGGAGGATTCACCGGGATCAGCTCCAATTCCCAGCCGGGCGGCGGAAGCGGCAACGCCGGCGCAATCACCCTCGAAGCCGATGCCGTGAGCATTCGCGCAAGCGGAGAGATCACCAGCTCGACATTCACATTTGGAAATTCCGGCTCGGTGATGGTCCGGGCGGGGCAACTGACGATCGACGGCGCCAATCAAACCCCGCATCTCTTCACCGGGATAGCCACCGATGCGCGCAGCTCGTCCAGCGGCAACGCCGGACGAATTACCGTCGATGCCGGTAAGTTGACGCTGCTGAACAATGGCATCATCACCAGCGGAACCTTCAGCTCGGGCAATGCCGGTTCCGTGGCGGTTCGAGCCGACCGGTTGACGATCGATGGCGCGCACGGGATTGTGAATTTGACGACCGGCATCATCTCCGAGGCGGCCGCCTCGGCCAGCGGCAATGCCGGCCAGGTCACCATCGATGCCGGCGAGTTGAATCTGCTCGGCAACGGTGCGATCTCCGGCGGTACGTTCGGCTCGGGCAACGGCGGCGCGGTGACGGTCCGCGCAAGGCAGCTGACGATTGATGGCACCAACGGAGACCCGAGGTTCTTGACTGGAATAGCCTCGCAGACGGAACCCGCTTCGAGTGGCAATGCCGGCCAAGTCACCGTCGAGGCGAACGCTGTGCGGCTGATCGGCGGCGGCCGGATCAGCAGCAGCGCACTCGGACGCGGCCGAGGCGGCGACGTGGTGATCCGTGTACAGGGCGAGATGGATGCCAGCGGCTCCGATGCGGGCGGGCGCGGCTCGGGAGTCTCCGTTCGCTCGACCGGTCAAGGCGATGCCGGAACCATCTCGGTCCAGGCCGATAAGGTGGTGCTGCAGAATGGCGGCGGGATTTTCGCCACCGCCGCCCAGGCCGGCGGCGGCAACGTCGATTTGCGTCTCGGTCATCTGCTTTTCATCGACCACGGAACCATATCGACGAGCGTCAGCGGCATCTCCGGCAATGGCGGCAACGTTACCATCGATCCGCAGGCGATCGTGCTCCGCGCCAGCACGATTCGGGCGAACGCCGTCGGCGGCAATGGCGGCAATCTCAGGCTTGCTTCGGACGTGTTTCTGGCCGATCCGTCAAGCCTGCTTTCGGCGTCGTCGACGCTCGGCATCTCGGGCACGATCGTCGTCTCGGCGCCGCATGTGGACGTGACGAGCGCGATCGCGATCAAGGCACCGGATTTTTTCGATGCCGCGTCACTCATCAGCGAAGGCTGCAGCGGCCGGTCCGGTAGCCCGCGCTCGAGCCTCATTGTCTCCGGCCGCGGCGGCCTTCCCGCCGACGCCGAGACGAGCCTCAGCGCCTTCTATCGCGGCCATGAGGCGACCTCGGCAGCGGGTCAGGCCACCGGACGAAACGGCATGATCGCCGAGGTTTCGACATCGCCTCCGAACGGGTCGGCGGTTAGAAGCTTGGTGGCGTGTGGCTCGGCTGCCGTGAATACGCTGCGGTGAGGTGCTGCGGCACACCAAGACGTCTGGAATAGAGGACGAAAGGCCCATCCACGCTGGCCTTCTATCTCGCCCTTGCCACCGAAGTCACCAGCCCGTATCGCCGCTCAATCAACTAGCCTGTTGCCACGATCCACGGCGCCAGATCTGAGAACGCCGCGGCAAATTCGAGCGCCTCGACCTCGAGCTCGAAATAGACCCGCATTGTGTCGCGATCGGCCGAGCCGGTTTCGGTACGCCCGCGACAGCTTTTGAGATGCGCCTCAATGTCATTTAAGCGACTGCGCAGCCCATCACCGGGGATTGGTACGTCCACCTTGTGCTGGTACTCGCGCGCACGGTGCCATGTTGTCCGCTCGCCCTTCCGGTACATGGCGGATCCTCCGTCAGAGAGATCCGCAACCCCGTAGGCAGCATAGGCCTAGGGGCGGCTGCAGCGCCAGTCGGGCGGCCCGCAGTCGGAGATCGAACAGCAGGAGACGTTGGTATAGAGGTGCCGCAGGCGCCGCGGGAGGTTCGCTAGACTTGCTTCCTTTGCCTAGGCATCATCCCGTTCCTGATGGCTTGCTCGCGCTCCATGTCAGCGGCGATGTACTCGCACTGGTTGGCGAGCTCCATGAACTTGTCGCGGGTTTTGGGATCGGATGAAGATTTGGCGAGGCGGCGATATTCAATCGCGCGCTCGATCGCTGCTTCCAGTTCCGTGACCGGCCGATTTCGCGTGGCGCTGTCCATAGCGCTGGCACGTTACCAAGCGCGCTCCGGTTCCTCAAATGTTGGAAATTGAGGCAAACCTGCCCCATTTTGTCCGCATCGGACGCCGCCACGGAACGCACCCTTGATCGGGGTGTGGCCTCGAGCTTTGAATGCTGGAAGGGTAGACTTTCGAAGGCCACCCGCGACTGCATGCATTGAGCACGCCGTGGGTGAAGTGCGGTTGACCGTTCCGGCAGATGTCATCGAATGGGGTGTCACGTATATCGCATTGCTCCCAAACATGCCCGATGCCGCGCGCCCGCAGCTATAGGTTCCCACGAGCGACAGCTTGGCACCGTTCTGGGATACAACGCCGGAGTAGTAACGCGACTTGAGATGGCCTCAAGCTAGATCCCGAGCGGGACATGACGGCGTCCGCCGCCCATGATGACTGAATGTTTCTTGTGCAAAGGCCAGTTCCAATTCGGCCCGCACCGGTATGATGGACGGCGCATAGACGCCTGAGACCGCCCGGGAGGAGGCGAAGGCCCTCGTCGGGCAGGTAGCCGACGCCAGGCGTTCTCATAGCCGACGCCAGGCGTTCTCAGGCGTCCAGGGCGAGCCGTGGCGGCCGATGGTGACCCGCTTGGTGGGCGTGCCCCGCCCGCCGATGCGGTACTGCGGGATGTAGCTCCTGGTCCCCGCCGGCGTCACCAGCAGCCCGAAGCCCTTCACCTCCTTGTCCCAGAGGAGGAGCGGCTGCTTGCCGCGGCGAGGCTCCTCAACGACCGCGTCGACGACCTTTTTGGTGAGCTTGACGATCGGCATCGGAGGCTCCGAAAACAATCACGATACAATCACCCCAACGGAAACTAGCGGAAAGCCACGGAACTGTCCGGCCGCTAAGCCGCTGATCGGACGGATAAATAGGAAAGGACCGGAATTACTCGGAACGCTAAGGAAAGACCAAACACAAGACTTCTAAGCGGATGGTTGCAGGTTCGATTCCTGCCGGGTCCGCCACCCGCCCAACGCCGCCGGGTTTCGCTTCAGGAGCCCACCCCCGCGGGTGAAATCGACAACAGCCGGGAAAGTTCTGGGCTCCGGGCGATGATCGCATCGAGCCGATTCTTGAGCTGCACCTGAGAGAACGGCTTCACCAGATAGCCGTTGGCCGAATACTTGCGGGCCGCGCCGCCGGCGCCGAGCGTGGCGTCGGCGGTGACGAACACGATGGGCGTGGCCGCCAGCATCGGGTCCGACATCTGCCGTACGGACCCAAGAAACGCCATTCCGTCGATGGGCTGCATATGGATGTCGCAAAAGACCACGTCCGGCAGCATGAGGTCGAACTCGGCCAGGCCCTGGGAGCCTTCTCTTGCCTGGTTCACCCTGCCAAGGCCGATCTGCTCCAGCATCTGGGTGAGGAGCCGCAGGAAGAAGGGGTCATCGTCGATGACCAGGGCTTGGAGCTTGGCATAGTCATATTCGCGCATATCGGTATGAACCCGCCGCCCCATGCGATTATTCCCAAGCCGGCGCCGATTATCCAGGGCCGGCCATTCGCCACGCGTGGGCCGTGGTTGCCGCGAACGCATCCGCGCTGCTATGCATCGATGGCCGTCGAGGCGGGACGAGGTCGCGATGCTCGGACGTTGGCCGGTTGCCGTGCTCATCGCAGCGCTCTTCGGCGCGGGCCCGTCTCACGCCCAGTTGGGGCCGGTCGACCTCGCCGTGGTGCTGGCGATGGACGTCTCCGGGTCCATCGACCGGGAGCGGTGGGAGCTGCAGCGCCGGGCGACCGCCGAGATCATCAGCTCGAAGGAGTTCGCCGATGCGGCCCGACGCGGCGTCCATGGACGCATCGCCGTGGCGGTCGTGCAATGGAGCACCCGGCCCAAGACCATGATCGGCTGGACGGTACTGGCGACCGAGGCGGAGTTTGCCGCGCTCGCGCTTCGCATCCAAGGCATGCAACGGGCCTCGAGCGGCGCTACCTGCTTGGCCGACGTCCTCAACCATGCGGGCTCGCTCCTGGCGAGCTGGAGCGGAAATGCGGTGCGTCGGGTAATCGATGTTTCCGGCGACGGCCAGGAGAACTGCCAGACGGAAGCGCTGCAGAACGACTCCTACACGAAGACGGCGCGCGATCGGGCGATCGCCGCCGGCATTACCATCAACGGCCTGCCGATCACCACGGCGTTCGAGCCCGCGGTCGCCGGCTGGTATGCGAATAATGTGATTGGCGGGCCGCGGTCGTTTCTAATCGAAGCGAAGGGGCTCGATGACTTCGCCCGGGCCATGCGCGCGAAGCTCATTGTCGAGGTCGCGGCCACGGACTGACGACCGGACGCGGGCGTGACGCCGGCGCGCAGCGATCAGACGGTTCCGGCCAGAACCGACCGGATGGCCATGTCGATCTCGTCCGGCAGCACCGGCTTGGTGACGATGGCGCGCACGCCGAGCGCCCTGAGGAAGGCGTCGTCCTTGTCCGAGATGAAGCCGGACAGCATGATGATCGGCAGGTCCGGGCGAACCTTGAGCATCTCGGCGGAAAGCACCTCGCCCGGCATTCTCGGCATCGCCAGATCGGAGATGACGAGGTCCCAGGCCGTGGGGCGCTCGCGGAAGAGCTCGAGCGCGCGCGCCGGCTCGGCCGATGACTCGACCGTGTAGCCGAGCCTCGTCAGCACCTCCTGGGTCACCGAGAGCAGCTTCCTGTCGTCATCGATCAAGAGGATGCGTTCATGCCCGCCCGAAGCCTGCCCGAGCGGCTCGCGCTCGATCGCGGGCGGGGGACCGTCGACCAAGGGCAGAAAGATCGCAAAGCAGGTGCCGATTCCAGGCACGCTCTCGACGGTGATGGCGCCTTCGTGGTTGCGCACGATGCCGTGCACAGCCGCCAGGCCGAGCCCGGTGCCCTTGCCGACCTCCTTGGTGGTGAAGAACGGCTCGAAGATGCGCGGCATGGTCGCGGCGTCGATGCCCGAGCCGGTGTCGCTGACGAGAATGCGGACATAGCGCCCGGGTCCGATCGTGCCCGCCCGGGCCTGCACCGGCGGCATCGAGCGCGGCCGGGCCAGATCGAGCGGGGCCGCGACGTCGGTCTCCGAGTTCTTGATGTCGACCGGCTCGACCGAGACGGTGATCCGGCCGCGCGCATCGCCGATCGCCTGGGCGGCGTTGAGGCAGAGGTTGAGCACGATCTGGTGTAGCTGCGTGGCGTCGCCGGAAACGGCGCAGCTCGCCCAGCGCCCGGTTTGCAAGGACACGTTGCGCGGCAGCAGCGGTCGGATGACCTCGAGGCTGGCGCTGATCGCGCGGCTGATGTCGACGGGCTTGCGGTCGAGCTCGGCATAGCGGCTATAGGTCAGGATCTGCCGCACGAGCGCGCGCGCGCGGGTCCCGGCCTCGACGATCTGCTGCAGGCGCCGATAGGCCGGATCGTCCTTCGGCGTGTCGATCATCATCAGCGAGACGTTGCCGAGCACGCTGCCGATGATGTTGTTGAAGTCGTGCGCAATGCCGCCGGCGAGCGTGCCCAAGGCCTGCATCTTCTGGGCCGCATGGAACTGCTCGGTGAGCCGCGTGCGGTCGGCCTCCGAACGGACCCGCTCGGTAATGTCCATATAGGTCTTGACGAAGCCGCCGGTCGGCAGCGCGGCATGGATCGTCTCCACGACCCTGCCATCGGGCAGACGGCGCTCCTGGCGCAGGCTGCCGGACTTTTCCTGCAGGAGCCGGCGGACGGTATCGAGCTGCGAGAACACCCGCGCCTCGACGTCGCCGGCGCCGGGATTTTCGCGCTCGACGTTGAAGCGCACCAGCTCCGCATAGGAGCGGGCCGGATGGACGAAGCCTTCGGGGTAGTTGTTGATCTCGATGAAGCGGTCGTTGAAGATCAGCAAGCGCTGATCGCGGTCGAACACCGCGATCCCCTGCTTCATGTTTTCGAGCGTCGTCTGCAGCAGCGTCGACTTCTGATTGATCAGGGTCTCGCGTTCTTTCAGCTCGGTGATGTCGGTGTGCACGCCGACGACGCGGCCGTCGCTGGTGCGCCGCTCGCTGATCTTCAGCCAGGTGCCTCTGTCGAGCCGGCTTTCGAAAGTGTCGCCGGGGGCGAGATGCTGGGCGACGGTGGAGCGGACCCAGTCCTCGACATTCTCCGGCTCGACGGCGATGCCGCCTCTGGCGATCGCATGCCTGAGGAGTGCTTCGAAGGAAACGCCGACCGCGATGATGTCGGCTTGACCCGGATGCAGCTCGACGTATTTCTGATTGAACAGCGCCACCCTGTCGCGCTGGTCGTAGATGATGAAGCCTTCCGAGATGCTGTTGATGGCGAGCTCAAGCTCGGTGCGCGCCGCCCGCGCCGCTTCCGCCGCGGTATCGGCCGCGACCACGGCGCGATGCGTCTTCAGGATCTGGTTGAACAGCAGCATGAAGATGGTGACGCCGCCGACCAAGGTCGCGGCGAACAGCGCCACCAGCTTCGTGTAGAGCGAGTTGTGCCGGGCGCGTGTTTGGCCCACTTCGTCGGTCTCATAGAGCAGCGCCCGCCGCACCATGTCATGCACCGGTTTGCGCAAGATATCGAGCTTGCGGTCGATCTCGGCGAGCCGAGCCGGCGTTATGCTCGCCAGCTGGCCCATGTCCGGCTCGACTTCCTCCAGGGTCCGAATCATGGCGGAGACCGCCTCCACGAACCCCTCGACCTCGCGCAAGCCGGCCGTTTGCGGCCCTTTGAGCATGACCGGCAACCGGCTCCAGAAGATCTCGAAGCGTTCCTCCGTGGCTTGCGGGTCCTTGACCGGCGCCAGCGCGAATTCCTTCAACGATTCCATCATCTGCAGGTACTCGATATCGACCTGGGCGAGGAACCAGATGTTGATGCGGCTCTCTTTCTCGATGAGCTCGCGCTGCTCGAAGAGGCCTTGGAAGCTGAAGAACACCCCGATCAGGAACGCCGAGAGCGCGACCACGAGGCCGGCATAGCGCAAGAGGCGCGGTCGGATGCTGACGCCGCCGCCGGTGCGCGCCCGCGGGAGCATGAGGGTTCCGTCCATGAGCGGGCCTTCGGCCGCCATCGCGGCCGCTATTTGATCCGGAGTTCCTTGATCTGCCAGACCCACTTCGCCTGGGTCTGCTTATTCTTGAGGTCGGGGAAGTCGTCCTGCGGATAGATGATCCACAGCGGCCCCTTGTCGCGCACCTTCAGCTCCTGTCCGTCCATCTTGTAGGCAAGGATGACCGGATACTGCGAGAAATCCGCGATGGGCACGTCGACCTTGTAGTCGTTGAGGGCGACCGCCGTCAGCGTGCTGCCTTTGGCGCCGACCTGCTCGAGGAGCACGCGCATCAGCACGCCTTCGAAGGTCGGCCGTCCGTCGGTCCAGGGCGTGGAGGTCTGCACCTTGGTGACGCCAAACCCCTCCAGCATAGCGAGGTCGAACACCGCCTTGTCGCCGGCGTTGGTGTTCCCGATCATGCCGGAGATTTCGAGGAAGGCCTTGCCTTGCGGCTGCGGCAGCGAAGCCGCAAGCGCCGCCCCCAGCATCACCAGAAGGCCCGCTGCTATGCGGAGTGTCCTGCCGAGATGCGAGCTAAGTGATGTCATGACGACCCCCATTGTGCTTTGACGCGGTTCCGCGCCTCCGAACGTTCTCATGCCTAGGCTCCATCCACGTTTCGGGCGCGTCATGCGCCCCTCTCTTCGGTCCTACGCCCGCGGTGCGGCTTCCGGAGCATGACGATAGACCGCGACCGCGGCCAGGGTCAGCAGCCCCAGGAAGGCGAATAGCGCAGAATACCCCGAGCTCTCCGCACCGAGCCAGATGGTCGCATGGGCGATGATGCCGCCGGTCACCGCCTGCAGGATGGCGGCACCGCCCATCAGCGAGGCATTCAGCGTCGTCGTCCCGCGCCCGGAAAGCGCCGGCGGCACCAGAGCCAGCCCATGGGCCATCACCACCAGGCTGTAGGCGCCGACGAAGCAGAGCAGCACGAGGAGCACGAGCGAGGTGCCGAGCGGGGCTCCGGTGAGCGGGGCCAGCACCAGGAAGATGAGGCCCGTCGCCACGCCGCCGCCGATGACCACGCTGCGGAACGTGCCGAACTTCTGATAGAGCGGCCCATAGGCAAGCGTGCCGCCAATCATCGCCATGGCCATGATGGAAAGGGCGTTGCCGCGGTCGACGCCGTCCAGCCCGTAGATGTCGTGCAGGTAAGGTCCGCCCCAGAGGCCGAGAATGGTGATGGTGGAGGAGTACCCGACTGCAACCAAGGGCAGCACATAGGCAAATCCGGGCAGACGAACCACCTCGAGCAGTCCGCGCATGGATTCCATGAGCGACTCCGGACCTTGCCGCGGACGCACATCCCCCGGCGGCTCGTCACGCACGACAAGAAAGAGGATGAGCGTAAGCAGCGCCGTCAGGATGCCCAGGCAAAAAAAGGTCGCTCGCCACCCGATCCACTCGTTGGCCGCCGCAAGGGGCAGGGTGGCGAGCAGGCTTCCGGCATTCGCCGAGGCAAACAGCAGCGTCATCGCCCCGGTGAACCGCGCCGGGCTGTGCCATCGGGCCAGCACCACCAGGGAACCGACCATGAGGCCGGCGAAGCCGAAGCCGATCAGAAACCGGCCGACGATGAGAAATATCAATGACGGAGCTAGGGAGAATATCAAGGATCCCAGGACCGCCACCAGGAGCATGGCCGGGAGCACCAGACGCACGCCGTAGCGGTCGAAAAACACCCCGATCGGGATCTGCAGCAGCGCAAAGATGATGAAGAAGGTGCTGGACGTGAGGCCCAGCTCCTCGGCGTTGATACTGAGATCGTGCATGATCTCAGGGGCGATGACGCCGCTCGACGAGCGGTAGAATTGGCTGAGGATCGCCAATACGATCATGACGCTCAGCATCATCAGGGCGCGCGCTCGATGGACGTCCGTGCGCAGATCGTCACGTTCCATCGTTACAACCGCGTCCTTGGCATCCGCCTGGCTGAAACGCCCATCGACCACGGAGAAGCAACCTCATGCGGCTGTCGCGCTGACACATCGCCGGCGCCGGCCCGCCAGCGGAGGGGCCGGCCGACGATAGCCTGCATTTAGCATATCTTATGGCTAGAAGCGGGAAGATTGCATATACGAAAGTAGCGCCGAAATACGAAATTCTTTTCTGTGGCTGCGTCGCATCTCAGTCCCTTTACCCAATTAACCAACCATCGCTACGGTAGCGTTCCGATGCGAAAGACTAACTTAGACCACATTTCTCAAAGATTGATTGCGGAACGGCGGAAGCGCCAAGTCGAATAGGAGAGATTTTCTTCGCCCCCGGACACTTCTCCTAACCGTTCCCTTCGTCTCGGCCGGCCTGTTGGCGTCGCCATTGGCCTCAGCCCCCACGCCGCCCACGGGTTTCGAGGAGCTCGCGGATCAGTCCGACGACGTCCTGGGCAGCGACCGGCTGGTTGCGAACGGCATCGGCGCCGACCAATTGCTGGGACTCGCGGTCGAGCGGTTGCCTGGGGTCGAGCAGCAAAACGCAGGGCAGCGAGGGGCTGAGGGCCTTCAGCGCGTCGATCAGCTCGGGACCGGCGATCTCCGCGACGGTTTGGTCGGTAATGACCGCATCGATGGCGTTCGGCTTGGCCCGGAAGCTGCGGAGTGCCGCGCCGCCGCCTGCTTGCACCTCGGTCGTCCAACCGATGCCCGCCAGGGCTCGAGCCAGCTCGGCGGCTGCCTCCTGGTCCTCCTTGACGAGGAGGATATGGGCGGGCGCGGCCGGTCTGCCGGGCGCTGCCGGCAACTTTGCCGCGCGGGCAACATCGGTCGTTGGCCCGGAGCGAATGACGGCGGTCATCTGCTTGACGATGGCTTCGCCCTGGACGGCGGCAGCGAGGATTTCCTGAGCCTTGTCGAGACAGCCTCCGAGTGCCGGATTGGCGGCGCGCGCCGCCTCGAGATCGCGCACCAGGAGCCCGGCGAAGCCTAGGATGAGCCCAAGCACGTTGTTGAAGTCATGCAGAGATTGGCGAAGCAGAACACCCATCTGATCGCTCTGGTCTGCGGACATCATCGTCCCCCGAGAGGCGGGCCCGGCCGGCGGCCCTGCTGAGCAATCCTAGCGTGCCGGTTCCGAAGTGCGCATGCGCACTTCGGAACGGTCGGCACGCGCCAAAACAATAGGCTAGTGTCGACCTGAACCTGAAATTCGTGGCCACGAATTTCAGGTTCACGACACTAGCGATGGGGCCACATTCCTGCGAACTCCAAGCCGCAAGGCCATATTCGCCCACGCGGCGTGCATGAAATCAATGACTTACCTTGGCCCCGGACCGGAATATGACGGGAATTTGCTGTAAATGCAATTTAATGTCCGCGGGATCGCGAATTGCGCGTCAGCTCACGAGGCGTGGCGGCGGTAGAACCGCCGCGCCTTGGCGCGGTTGCCGCAGGCCCACATGGCGCACCAGCGCCTCCGCTTGTTTCGGCTGACATCGAGGAAGAGCCATCCGCAGGTAGGCGAGCCGCATTTTCTGACCTTGTCGATCTCCGCCGAACTCAGGAGTTCGGCGGCCGCCTTCACGACCGGCCCCAGCACCGGCTCCAACATGTCCGGATCGGGCCGCCAGTCGAGCCGATAGGGTGGAAGCCCGCCGATCAGGGCGAGATGGCCGAGGCTCCGGCGCAGGCAGCGGCTCAGCTCCTTGACGTCGCGCTCTGCCGGCGGGCCGGCGTCCGCGATCGCCGCAAAGACGCGGTAGAGGAGATCGCGCAGGCGGATCGCGCGTCGATAGGCCCGCCGCGCCATCGCCGGATCGGCGGCGGCCGAGGCCGACAGCGTCCGCGCCGTCGCTTCGTCGATGAGGCCGCTCTGGCACGCCCAGCTCACCACCGCGGCGAATTCCGGAAACCGCTCGATCGGCACCGGGCTGCCGCGCCCGCTCACCGTGTCGGCGAACTCGAGCGCCGGGTTGTTTGCGACGAAATGAAAAGTCCAGCCCGGCCCGCCCGCGCTCATGCCGGCAGCTTAACCCGGATTTCTCCCACGGATCGGGGCAGCGTCGCGTCGCGCCGGGCGCCCCGCACGGAGCGGGCCGAAAAGCGTAGCCTCGCTACGGTGGAGGCCCGCGACGGTCCGACGCGGGTAGGACCCTCGTGGACGGGCGACCCGCGCAACGCGACCCTCCACCAGCAACTCGGAAGGGGGGGACGGACCCACGCGATCACAGGCAAGGAAAGCCGCGAAGAGCGATGCCCAGCATCGGGGGTGGGATTTAGGAGGGGGTGAGGATCACTTCCTCCTTGATCCTCCCCCGGCGAGCGGCGTGAAGCGGCATGACTTGATCTTCCCGCGTGGCCGGAAGGGGGAGCCACTGTCTAGCACGCGATGCTGTCACTCTTGAAGTGCATGGGACGGTTGGATTTAACGGTCCATGGATTCCGATCGACTTTCAGAGATTGGGCGTCCGAACAGCGAACTTTGCGAACGAGGTGGCGGAGGCCGCATTGGCGCACGTGGTCGAGAATAAGGCCGAGGCGGCGCATAGGCGCGGCGATCTGCTGGATAAGCGCCGCAAGCTGATGGAAGCATGGGCAACCATTTGCCGCACATGAGCTGCACCGGCGAAGGTCACCCGTGGCGACCAGGCTCTCGACGATGACCGCACGGACGCTCGGCATGAACCGGCTCCGGGCGCGAACGGCGCCAGTCTGCCTTCCGTTCGCGCTCGGAGCAAATGCCCGGCTTGCCCTGGGTCGTCTTGGGCGGGCTCGAGCCGCAGATCCAGCCTCGCCTTTGGCGCAGGAGTCGCTAGACATTGCCGAACCCTGCGCGGAATATCACCGAACGCCGCACCGGCGCGGACCGGCCATAGGGAGGCCACGATGCCGAAGAAACTCATCCATGGCCACCTGCCCGAGCTGAAGCGGCAGCTCGCCGATCGTGAGATTGGCCGCCGCGAATTCCTTCGAACGGCGACGTTGCTCGGCCTATCGGCGAGCATGGCCTATGGGTTCGCCGACCGCGTGCTCGGCTCCTCGACCTCGGCATTCGCTCAAGCGGCCAAGCCGAAGGGCGGGACTCTCCGCCTCAGCACGACGGTCTACGACGTGAAGTCACCGGCGACCGCGGCGACGACGGCGCATCCTCTGATCTATTCACAGGTCGTCGAGTATTTGAGCAAGACCGGCGCCGACAACATCACGCGGCCGCATCTACTCGAATCCTGGCAACCCTCGCAGGATCTCAGAACCTGGACTCTCAAGGTCCGATCGGGCGTCAAGTGGCACACCGGCAGAACCTTCCTCGCCGACGACGTGATCTGGAATCTGAAGCGCCTGCTCAGCGACGAGGCGGGATCCTCGGTCCTGGGGCTGATGGAAGGCTACATGCTGAACGCCATCGACACCGGCCAAGTCGACGCCAAGGGCCGCAAGGTCATGCGCCATGAGCTGTGGGACACCAACGCCATCGAGAAGGTCGACGATCGAACCGTTCGCCTCAATCTCAAATCGCCGCAGCTGGCGGTTCCCGAGCACCTGTTCCATTACCCCGCGGTCATGCTGTACCCGGAAGACAACGGCGTGTTCAATCCAGGCTCGCCCGGCACCGGCGCATTCAAGCTCGAGGAGATCGAGGTCTCGCGGCGCGCGCTGCTGACCGCGGTCCCGGGCTATTGGGGCGAAGGGCCCTATTTGGACCGAGTGGAGTTCATCGATGTCGGCGGCAACGAGCAGGCCATCGTCAATGCGCTGATCGCCAAGCAGGTCGATGGCGCCTTCCAAGTGCTGCCGGACTTCTTCCCGTTGCTGAAAGATCAGGCGCATCTGCAATTCTACGATGTGACAACCGCGGATACCGCGGTCACGCGCATGAACCTGCGCCACAAGCCGTTCGACGACAAGCGCGTGCGCTTGGCCTTCCGCCTGGCCATCGACCCGGTCAAGGCCAACAGCGTCACCTTCGGACCCTTCGGCACTCCGGCCGAGCACCATCACGTGGCGCCGATCAGCCCCGACTACGCGCCATTGCCGGCCTGGCAGCGGGATGTCGCGAAGGCGAAGTCGCTGCTGGCCGAGGCCGGATACCCCAACGGCGTCGATGTCGAGCTGACCATCCAGGCAAACCCGCCGCACCACCTGCGCAGCGCGCAGGCCATGGTCGAGATGTGGAAGGAGGCCAACATCCGCGTCGGCATCAAAGTCGTGCCGAACCCGCAATATTGGGATGTTTGGCTGTCGGCGCCGCTTGGCACCACGGTGTGGGCGCATCGTCCCTTGGGCGTGATGAACCTGGCGCTCGCCTATCGCACCGGTGCGGCCTGGAACGAGAGCGCGTTCGCCAACCCCACCTTCGATCGGATGCTCGATGAGGCGGAATCCGTTGCGGACATCGAGGTGCGGCGTAAGAAGATGGCGGAGATCCAGCGCTTGCTGCAGGACGAGGGGCCGATCGTGCAGACCTATTGGCGCAAGTTGTTCACCTTCTACGATAAGCGCGTCAAGGGCTTCGCGATGCATCCGACCTATATGGTGTTCTGCAATGAGCTGGCGCTGGCTTAGGGCCCGAGCCGGAAGGCCATGATCGCCCGGTCCTTGAGGCCGGCACTGGAATGCTGAGCTTCCTGGCGCGGCGGCTTGGCCATCTGGTGCTGACGCTTCTGGCGGCCTCGCTGCTGCTCTTCGTCGTCACCGAGTTCTCGCCGGGGAATGTCGCCGCCAAGATCCTTGGACCGTATGCGGTCCAGAGCCAAGTCGATCTGCTGTACGGAAAGCTGAGGCTCGGCGATCCCTTGCCCTTGCGCTATCTCGGCTGGCTCGGCTCGCTTCTTGGGGTGGCCGACAACCCGCTCGCCGATCCATCCATCGGGTTGGGCCTCCACGATCCCCGTGGCAGCCGATATTTTGGCAATTTCGGCATGTCGCTTATGGCCAAGGAGCCGGTCATCGACGTGCTGGCCAAGCGCGCCGGCTATACCGTGCTGCTGACCTTCTGGGCGATCGTCGTCATCGTTCCGCTGTCGTTGCTCCTCGGCATCGCCACCGGCGTCAACCATGGGCGGTGGATCGACCGGCTGCTCTCTGCGGCGATGACGCTGCTGACCTCGATGCCGGAGTTCGTCACCGCGGTCGGATTGCTTCTGGGATTTGCGGTTTGGCTCGGCGTGGCACCCGGCACCAGCACGATGCTCGCCAACGAGCGCTGGAGCCAGGCCTCGCAGCTGGTGCTGCCGGTCGCCGTCCTGGCCATCGCTTCGGCGACCTATGTCGCCCGCATCGTACGGGCCTCGGTCGTGGACACGATGCGGCAATCCTTCGTGCGCACGGCGCGTCTCAAGGGCTTGACCCGCCGGCAGGTGATCTATGGACATGTCTTGCGCAACGCCATGATTCCGCCCGTGACTGTCATCTTGCTGCAGGTCAATTGGCTGCTGACCGGCGTGGTCGTGGTCGAAGCGATCTTCGCCTATCCGGGCCTCGGCTCGCTGCTGCTTCAGGCCGCCCTCTTCGGCGATCTCTACACGGTGCAGGCGCTCACTCTGATCGCGCTCACGGTCGCGGTTGTCACGCAGGTCGTCGGCGACCTTTGCTACATGGCGCTCGACCCGAAGATCAGGCTGACGTGAGCCTGCCGGCGACCGCGATTGAGCCGATACGGGATCGATCGGCCCGACCGGGCTGGCGGCGCTTATGGGCGATGCTGCGCCCGATCCTGTCATCCGGCGCCGCCGCCGGCGGTCTGGCGCTGATCGTGTTTTGGGGTGCGGTCGCCGCATTGGCGCCCTGGATCGCTCCCTTCGATCCATTGGCCATCGATTTCGCCGCTGCCCTCGACCCGCAGCCCTCGGCGGCGCATTGGCTTGGCACTGACAGCATCGGGCGCGATCTCATGTCGCGCGTGATCTGGGGCGCCAGGACCACCTACACGGTGGTGCCCATCGCGGTTCTCATCGCCTTTAGCGTGGGGATCGCCATGGGGCTGTGCGCCGGATACCACGGCGGCTGGGTCGACCGGCTCGTCGTTCGTCTCTCCGATGTCATGCTGGCGTTTCCGGCGCTCATCCTCTACGTCATTCTGATCACCGCGGTTGGGCCGTCACTCTTCAACATCGTCGCCGCCGTCACGCTCGCCTATGCTCCGGGGATCGGCCGGCTGGCGCGCAGCCTAGCGCTCGCCTTGCGCCAGCAGGACTATGTGAAGGCGGCGGAAACGCGCGGCGAGACCTCCTTCTACATCATCGCCGTCGAATTGCTGCCGAATGCGCAAGGGCCGCTGCTCGTAGACCTCTGTCTTCGCGCCGGCTACACCGTGCTGCTGACCGGCACTCTGGGATTTCTCGGTCTGGGCCTGCCGCCGCCGACGCCCGATTGGGGCGGCATGGTGGTGGAGAACGCGCATCTGTTGGCCGTTCATTGGCATATGGCGGTCATTCCCTGCATCGCCATCTCCAGCCTCGTCGTCGGCTGCAATCTGCTGGCCGACGGATTGCACGAGCGGATCGCGCGGTGACGACGCCGGTCTTGCGGCTCCAGAACCTGACCGTCGTCTACGGCGACAGCGACGGCGAAGCGATGGCGGTCCGCGACCTCTCGCTGAGCTTGGCCTCGGGCGAGAGCTATGGACTGGTCGGCGAGTCCGGCTGCGGCAAGACCACGGTCGCCTATGCCATCGTGCGGCATCTGGCCGACAATGGCCGTGTCTCGGCGGGACGCATCTTCCTCGGCGAAGAGGACGTGCTGGCATTGGACGCAGACGCCTTGAGGCGCCTGCGCGGTGCCGGCGTCGCCATGGTCTACCAGGATCCCGCGAGCGCCTTGAACCCAGTCTTGACCATCGGCCGGCAACTAGTCGAGGCCGTCCGCGCCCACCGCTCCCTATCGAAAGCGAGCGCCGAAGCCGAGGTGGTGGCAATGCTGAGCCGGGTCAGGTTGCCGCGTCCGCAGGCGCTCTTGCAGCGCAACAAGCACGAGCTCTCCGGCGGGCAGCTGCAACGCGTCGTCATCGCCATGGCGCTGCTGGCGCGGCCGAGGCTGCTCATTCTGGACGAGCCGACCACCGGCTTGGATGCGACCATCGAAGCCGAAGTCGCGGATTTGATCGCCGAGCTGGCCAAGGGCTTCGGCATGTCGATGATCTACATCTCCCACAATCTCCGCTTGATCGCTCGGGTCTGCGACCGGGTCGGCGTCATGTATGCGGGGGCGCTGGTCGAGGAGGGCACGGCGCGGCAGATCCTGGCCGAGCCGAAGCATCCCTACACCGCCGGGCTCGTCCAGTGCTTGCCCTCGCTGCTCGGGCCCATCGGATCGAAGCGGCTTCCCTCGATCCCGGGCCAGCCGCCGGTCCCGCATGCGATGCCGCCGGGCTGCGCCTTCGCGCCGCGTTGCCGCTTCGCCGTCGCCCGGCGCTGCGATACCGTTCCGGGGCCGAGCCTGGAGAGCGTCGGCCCAGGACGACGCGTGTCCTGTCTTCGCCATAGTGAGATCGCTTCCCTGGCGGCGCCGGCGGAAGCGGAGGCCGCGCCCGCGCGCGTGGAAGGCGGCGTTCGCCTGGCGATCGACGGCCTCACAAAGGATTATGGCGGTGGCCGCGGCCTAGCCGGATTCGGCCGGGCTCGCCCGTCACTGCGCGCCAATGATGGGATCTCGCTCTCCGTGCGGGTGGGCGAGATCCTGGGCTTGGTCGGCGAGTCGGGTTCGGGCAAGACCACGCTTGGCCGCATCGTCATCGGCTTGGAGCAAGCGACGGCGGGCAGGGTCGACCTGAACGGGGTCGATATCGCGCGGCTGATGGTGCGGCGACGGCCCGCGGAGCTCATTCGCGCCATACAGATGGTGTTCCAGAATCCCGACAGCACGCTCAATCCGGCCCATCGCGTCGGCTGGATCATCAGCCGCGCCATTCGTCGGCTGGGCGGGGCCGCCGATCGACGGTCGATGGCGGCGCGGGTCGACCGGCTTCTCGAGCTCGTTCGTCTGCCGAACGAAATCGTCGGAAGGTTTCCCCATGAGCTGTCCGGAGGTCAGCGCCAGCGGGTGGCGATTGCCCGAGCCTTCGCCGCCGATCCCGAATTGGTCATCGCCGATGAGCCGGTATCGGCTCTCGATGTCTCGGTGCAAGCCGCCATCGTCAATCTGCTCGTCGACGTGCAGGAGGGCCAAGGCGCCACGGTCGTGTTCATCAGCCACGATCTGGCCCTGGTTCGCCACGTCGCCGACCGCGTCGCGGTCTTGTTCAAGGGGCGCGTGGTCGAGACCGGTCTGGCGAGCCAGGTCTTCCGACCGCCATGGCACCCCTATACCGAGATGCTGCTCAGCGTCGACGATCCCGCGCGCCGCCGCTCGCCGCCGCCGGCATGGGAAGAAGGCAAAGCCGATGGTCAAGGTTGCCCGTTCGCGGCGCGATGCCCCCGCCGCGTCGGGCCGATCTGCGACACGGACGCGCCGGCTTTGCGCGCGGTTGAGTCGGGTCATATGATTTCTTGCCATGTGCCACCATCGGAGCTGCTGCGTGAGCAGAGCGGGTCCGGTCCGATGCATCCGAGCGAAGGAGCCGATCATGCGTAAGCGTCACCTCCGCGGTCGCGGGCCGCATATGTCGCCGCTCGATCGGATCGTGCAGTTCGATTTCGAACCCGGCTACGTGGTCTTCACCGAGCCCGTCGCCAAGCGGGTGCGGGTCAAGGTCGGCGACATCACCATCGCCGATAGCATCGACATGATTCTGCTGTTCGAGACCGAGCATCAGCAAAGATACTGTTTCCCGATCAAGGACATCCGCATGGATCTGATGCGGGAGAACGAGCACGTGACGAGCTGCCGCTTCAAGGGCACAGCGCACCACTACACCGTCAATGCCGGGGGCAAGGTGGTGGAAAACATCATGTGGCGCTACGCCGAGCCATTGCCGCAATGTCCGCCCATCGCCGACTACGCGGGCTTCTATTGGGACAAGGTCGATCATTGGTACGAGGAGGACGAGGAGATCTTCGTCCATGCCCGCGATCCGTTTCGGCGGGTCGATTGCCTGCCGAGCAGCCGGCTGGTCCAGGTGTATGTGAACGGCGCCTTGGTCGCCGAGTCGCGCGGTTGCGTCTTCCTGTTCGAGACCGGATTGCCGACGCGCTACTACATGCCGCGAGACGACATTCGGGGTGACATCCTGCGACCGAGCAACTTTGCGACGGGCTGCCCCTACAAGGGACAGGCCGGCTACTATCATGTCGAGGTCAGCGGCAAGCTCTACGAAAACCTGGTCTGGTACTATGCCGAGCCCAAGCGCGAGGTGTGGCCTATCGCGGGAAGGCTCTGCTTCGCCAACGAGTTCGTCGACCGGATCCTGGTGGACGGGATCGAGCAGAAGCGGCCTCAGACAGGCCACTCCCACGGCTACGAGTAGCGGGCGGCGCCTCATCGGCGGGTTCGGCACTCATTGTCGTCAGGCGCCGCATGCGTGACGAACACTGTGACGCGTTGCGATGGTCGGTAAAGCTGCTCCCCGAACTTGCGGCGCTGTACGGCAATACCTATAGCGGGGACGGTAGGGAGACCTTCGCCATGCCGACTGTCCATGACGACTATGAAGCGCTCGCTGGCAATCCGACCAGCACGACTTTGATTTACCGCTGTATCGCGATCAAAAAACTGTAGACGGCTCACCGCCTAGCACAGTTGCATGGTGCACCAGACGGGCGCTCATGCCGGCTGGCAGGCCGAGCCGGCCCGCTCCTTGCGGGGCGACCCGCGCGACGCGACGCTGCCCCGATCCGTGGGAGAAATACCGGTTAACCCGCCCGAGGCGCGCTTCCGAGCCTGAAGGCCTGGCCCTCGGGACGGGCGGCAGACTAGTTCCGCACGGGAAGACGGGAGCGCGGCCGGTCTTGCTCGCCGCCTTCATTTCGGGGTGGCTCGTTCATCTCCTCGCAGTCCGCCGCGACCGCCTCGGCGCTGTCGCTCAGCTCACGCCCTGGGGTGGAGCTTGGGCAACCCTCGCCATCCTCCAGCGCGCTCGCCTCGAGGCCGCTCACATTGGCTGGCTCTTCGAGCCGTCGATCGTCCGGCGAAAAGGAAACGAGCAGCGCCGCGCCATCGACCGGCGCGGGCGCCAACAAGAGGGCGGCCAGAAGCCACATCAGCGCCGGCACCGGCACCTCGGGAGAGGCGGCGCTTTGGCGCCATCGGCTCGATTTCGAGGCCATCGATCCGGAAGCCGTCACGTCGGCAGAGGCGACATCTCAACCCCCAAGGCTCTGGAAGCTCTCCCTATTCTAAGACCGACAGCGACGGCATTCGACCTCGCTCGAAGGGCTCTATCGCTGCCACCCGGGGGGTGATTCGCGCATTTAAGGCCTCTTTACACAAATTTTACGAAGAGCGTCTAGCGTCGAGCTGTGGGAGGCCGAGGATTCGCCCCCGGCGCGGTTCCCCAAACGGCGACGAACAGGGAAAAATCATGTCAGAACAGCATGATCGCCCATTCCGTAAAATGCACGGCCGATTCCGCGGTCCGCGTCTCTCCAGCTATCGGCGGCCGCTGAGATCGGGGTGCGAATGATCGGTCCGGCCGCTCCAGGCAACATGGTTGGCGGGTGGACGTCTCGGCTGCGCAATCGCGTCTTCGTGGTCGGGCTTGCGGTCATCGTCGCGCTCTGGATCGGCGCATTCTATTTCCTGCAGCTCTTGCGCCAAGCCGAACTGACGCAAGCGCGTCGCGACACGGCCAACCTGGCCCTCGCCTTCGACGAGCAGCTGGTCCGCACCCTCAAGGGCATCGACCGAGGCATGCTCAGCCTCAAGCGGCAGCTCGAGCGCGATCCGCGGAGCTTCGATCTCACGGCTGCGGTGGCCGAGGAGAGTCTCTTTGAAGACGTCGTGCTGCAGGTGGCGATCGCGGACGCCGCCGGTTGGCTCACGGCGGTGAGCGCCGCTGCGCCGCCAACGCCCGTGACTGTCGCCGACCGCGTGCACTTCCTCGTGCATGTGGAACGCGATACCGGTGAGCCCTTCATCAGCGTGCCGGTGCTGAGCCGGACCACCGGCAAATGGGGCTTGCAGATGACACGGCGGCTCAACCATCCGGACGGCAGCTTTGCCGGTGTCATCTCCGTTACCATCGATCCGAGCTACTTGGCGCGGTTCTATGGCACCGTGGATCTCGGCAAGCAGGGTACCGTCACGGTCGTAGGGTCCGATGGGATCGTGCGGGCGAGAGCCGGACCCGGCAATGAGGCGTCCCTCGTCGGTCCCGGCCAGTCCGTCCTCGATGCCCCGATGTTCACCCAGCCGGCGCCGGCCGGGAATTTCGCGGCGAAGTGCCGGTTCGACGGGACCGATCGAGTCTACAGCTATCGTCGCTTGCGCGGCTTTCCGCTGATTGTCGTCGTCGGCTTCGGCATGGACGACATCATGGCGGATTTGCCGAGCGACGTGACGGTGGCGTCGGCGATGCTGATCGTCTCCCTGGCACTGGCGGCGCTGCTGCTCTGGTTGGGCCGCGAGCTGGAGCGGAAGCGGCGCGATCAATCCGAGCTGGTCGCTGAACGGCGGCGCTTGCGCGAGGTGGTCGATGCCGTCGACGGTCCGCTGGCGCTCTTCGATACCGAGGGGCGGATCCAGTTCTGGAACGAGGGTTTCATCAGGTTCTATCCGAAGATCGCCCCGTTGCTGCGCGTCGGCCTGAAACGCGCCCAGATTCGACAGGCACTGATCGAGTTGGGCTACCTCGCCTCCGACCCCGTTCTTGTGGCCAATACGCAGTCGCCGGCCGAATTTCCCTATCGGACATTGGACGGCCGCCAGCTCTTTGTCCGGCGCACCGTCATGGCCGATGGCGCCCTCTTGATCTCGACCACGGACATTACTGCTCTCCGAAAGGCCGAGCTCCGGCTGGAGGCGGCGATCCGCGCCATCGATGGCGGCTTCGCCTTGTTCGATGCCGAGGATCGGCTGGTCCTGTGCAACGACGCCTTCCGGGCCGAGATGAGCCCGATTGCCGACTGCATCGAGACCGGCATGACGATCGCCGACATCTATCGAATGAGCTGGGACGCCGGGA
The DNA here is from genome assembly GCA_016195085.1 of Pseudomonadota bacterium. NCBI lineage: Bacteria > Pseudomonadati > Pseudomonadota > Pseudomonadota bacterium. The sequence goes on from JACQAG010000005.1 coordinate 42,922, forward strand.
TGGCGTCGACCGCACTGCCTGGAGAGATGAAGGAGGCGTGGGTCGAACGCTGGCTCAACGTGCACCGTGCCGCGGACGGTACGCCGATCGAGCTCCATCGCGGGCGCATTCGGCGCGCGGCCTGGTTCCGCACAGCGGCCGACGAGGTTGTCCGGGTAACCGCGGACGTGACCGACCTCCGGCGGGCGGAGCTCAGGCTGCAATCGGCGATCAGGGCGATGGATGGTGGCTTCGCCCTGTTCGATGACGAAGACCGATTGATCCTGTGCAACGACGCCTACCGGGAGGAGCTGCAGCCGATCGCCGATAGGATCAGGCCGGGGCTGACCTTCCACGAGCTCTACGGGATGGGATGGGACGCCGGCTTGGCGTTGCCGAGCGCTCTGCTTGGAGAAACTCGAGAGGAATGGATCGAACGCCGGTACCGGCATCATCGCTTGGCCGATGGGGTCCGCACCGAGCTCCATCGTGATGGCCGCTCCTGGTCTTCGGCGCGGTTCCGCTCGGCGGAAGGCGAAATCGTGCGCGTGACCATGGAGATCACCGACCTGCGCCAAGCCGAGCGACGGCTCGCCGCCGCGATCGCCGCCGTCAATGACGGTTTTGCCTTGTTCGATGCGGAAGACCGGCTGGTGCTGTGCAACGACGGCTACCGGCGAGAAGTGGAGCACGCCGCGGACAAGATCGTTCCTGGCATGACTTTCCAGGAAGTTTGCGCGCTTGCCTGGGATGCCGGCCTGGTGGGCGAGACCCGGCCGGAGGAGACCAGAGAGAGCTACCTGGAGCACCGCCTGGCGTTGCACCATGCCGCCGACGGAAGACCGCTCGAGATACGCCGCAACGAGCGCAAGCTTCGGATCGCAGAATATCGCACCGCCGAAGGCGAGGTCGTCCGGGTCTCGGCTGACGTAACGGATCTCGACGAGAAGGAGGCGGAGCTGCGGCGTCTGCTGGTGCAAAATGAGCTCTTGAGCGAGGCGACGCTGGCGCGGCGGACCTTCATGCTGCAAGCGGTCATGGACGGCATGCCCGATGGGCTGGTGATCCTGGATGAGAGCCGGCACGCGGTGTTCTGGAACCATGGATTCCTTCGGCTCTGCGGTCTCGCCGATGCCGTCGACGGCAACGACGCTGCCTTCCTCAAGCAAGCCGGCCTCGAGCAGCTGTTTGGCGCCTTCCGCCTGCCGCCGGACGTCGTCCAAGAGCTGACGACCGGCGAGGACAGCGTGGCCGAGCGGATGCTCGCCGACGGTCGTTCGCTGCGCTTTCAGCTCCTCGATGCCGGCGGCCGCAACGAGCTCCTGTGGGTCTCCGACATGAGCGGGCGTCTTCGCCAGGAGGCGGAGCGGCTGGCGCTGAGCGAACGGCTGCTGCTGGCCCAGAAGAATGATGCCGTCGGCACCATCGTCAGCACGGTCGCGCACGACTTCAACAACCTCTTGACCGTCGTTTTGGGTTTCGCATCCTTGAGCCAAGCTCAGATCGACGTGCTGAGGGTGCTGCCCGACAAGCTGCCGACCGACGACCCGGCCGCGCGCCGGGCGATCGGTCATGTGATGGATGCACTTGGCTCGGTCGGCAAGAGCCTCGCCAATATTGCGGCCAGCGCCACAAGAGGGCGAAGGATCGTCAGCAATCTGACGGAGTTCGTCAGAGCCGAGCCCTCGGAGCAGAAGCCAAGCGACCTCGTGGAGACCGTTCGGGTCGCGGGCCGCCTCATGCGGATCTCGCTGCCGGCATCGGCGCGGCTCGAGGTCGAAGCCGAGAGCGGTTCGGTGCTGGCGCGACACGATCCGATCAAGATCGAGCAGGTTCTGCTCAACCTTTGCCTCAACGCAGCTCACGCGCTCGAGGGCCGTCCCGGGCACATTCGCATCAAGCTCGAGCCGCTGCGCACCGATGGCGGCCGAACCGAGGCCTTGCGCGCCGCCGGCATGGATGGAGCCGCCAGACACCACGTCATCAAACGGGATTCCGAGGGCTGGGTGCACCACTGGCGGGGATTGATGACGGCGGACCGCTACGTGCGGATCGATGTCGCCGACAGCGGCTCGGGCATGAGCGAGGCGACGATGTCGCGCATGTTTGAAACGTTCTTCACCACCAAGCCGAAAGGCGTTGGGACCGGCCTCGGTCTCGCCTCGGTCGCGAGCATCGTCGATGCCCATGGTGGCGCCATCCATGTGCGCTCGCGTTCAGGCGAGGGAACGGTGTTCTCGTTATACCTGCCGGCGATGCAGACGATCGAAGCGGAGCCGCGCGAGGCCGTACCGTCGATTTCCGAGCCCGAAAAGGAATCCGCGCCCGGTTCCGCACCTCGAGGGCTTCGCGTGCTCGTCGTCGACGACGAGGAACACCTGGCGGAACTGATGGAGCTGTCGCTCGAAAGGGCCGGCTATGCGGTCGAACGGTTTACCGATGCTACCGGCGCTGCGGCACGGTTGGAGCGGGATCCCGATACCGTGGACCTCGTCGTGACCGACCAGACCATGCCGGGCCTGACCGGCGCCATGCTGGCCGAAAGGGCAGTGGCCTTGCGGCCCGGCCTACCGGTCCTGTTGTGCACGGGCTATTCCGCCCGGCTCATCGACGAAGAGCAGCTTCCCAAGGGCGTGGCCGCGATGATGCGCAAGCCCTTCACGCCCAAGGATCTGACCGACCGCGTCGCCCGCCTGCTCGCCGCCTGAGGCGCATCGGGCCGGGACGCTGCTTTACAACGTGTCGGTGTGCGGACGCCCTTGCCGGCGCCCCGGAAACATGCCCCACAGTGTCCCGCCCCTGAAATTCCTCTGCGAATTTCAGGGATAAGCGGGCCACTAATCTTTGGAATCTGAATCACACCAGGGCAAACCAGCCGGCCTGCCATGGACAGCGGCGTGAGCTTCCGGCTAGGCTCGTTTCCGAGAAGAAAATCCGATCTCGACGCACCACCATACGGAGGGCACCATGGCGAAGCGTATTGGCTCGTTCGGCGCCGTCGCGGTAAGCGCAATCTTGACAGCGGCGATGCTGAGCGCACCGGCGGCGGCGCAGCAGAAGGTGCTGCGCTACATTCCCCAGGCCAATCTCGGCACCATGGATCCGGTGATCAACACCTCGTCCATCGTCCATCAGCACTCCTACATGATCTATGACAACCTCTTTGCCTTCGACTCGGAGTTCCGGCCACAGCCGCAGATGGTGGAGAGCTGGACGCTGAGCCAGGACGGGCTCACCTACACCTTCAAGCTCAGAGACGCGCTCAAGTTCCACGACGGCACTCCGGTGCGCGCGGCCGATGCGGTGCAATCGATCAAGCGCTGGTCGGCGCGCGACGTCGCCGGGCGCCGGATGGTCGAGCTCGGCATGGATTTGAAAGTCGTCGACGACAAGACCTTCACGCTCACCATGAAGGAGAAATGGGGCCAGGTTCTGGACTCGCTCTCCAAGCTGTCCTCGAGCGCGCTCTATGTCATGCGCGAGAAGGAAGCCTCCGTGGATCCGACCGCGCAGATCACCGAGACCATCGGCTCCGGTCCGTTCCGCTTCAACAAGGAGCTGTTCGTTCCCGGCAGCAAGATCGTCTATGACCGCAATCCCGACTACAAGCCGCGCTCGGAGCCGGTAAGCATGTATGCCGGCGGCCGGGTGGCCAAGGTCGACCGCGTGGAATGGAGCATCATCACCGACACCAACACCGCGACCGCGGCGCTCAACGCCGGTGAGGTCGATATCTACGAGACCCCGCCTTTGGATTTTCTGCCCACGCTCCGCAAGAACAAGGACATCGTGGTGCGCGTCAACAACCCGACGGGTGCCATGGGCATCGTCCGGCCGAACCATCTGCACCCGCCCTTCAACAACGTGAAGGCGCGCGAAGCCCTCCTGCACATGGTCGACCAAGAAGACTATATGCGCGCCGCCGTCGGCTCCGATCCGTCGAATTGGCGCGTGTGCTGGGCCTACTTGGTCTGCGGCACCACGACCGCGACCGAGGCCGGAGCGGAGAGCTTGCGCAAGCCGGACATTGCCTTGGCGAAGCGCCTTGTGCAGGAGTCGGGCTACAAGGGCGAGCCGGTCGTGGTGGTGCAGCCGACCGATCAGCAGATCATCCGCGACTTCACCGAGGTCACCATCCAGAAGCTGAAGGAGATCGGCTTCAACGTCGACGTCAAGGCGGTCGATTGGGGTACGATGCTGGCGATCCGCGCCAAACAGGATCCGCCGGGGCAGGGTGGCTGGAACATCACCCACACCTGGTCCTTCGGCCTCGAGCTCGGCAATGCAGTCACCAACTTCTCGCTCACGTCGAGCTGCGATCGCAAGGGCTGGCCGGGTTGGGTCTGCGATGAGGAGACCGAGAAGCTGCGCGACGATTGGGCGCGGGCGCCGGATCTGGCCGCCCGCAAGGTGGTCGGCGAGAAGCTGCAGCGCCGGGCCTTGCAAGTGGTGCATTTCGTGCCGCTCGGCCAGTTCTTCCAGCCCGTCGCCTTCCGCTCGAACATCAAGGGCATGATCGAGGCGGCGATCCCGGTGCTCTGGAACGTCGAGAAGCAGTAGGCGCGACCGCGTGGTGCGCCCTTGCCCGGCCATTCCCCCGTCATCGGTGGGGAGGGCCGATGCCGGGGAGCGTATGGAGTTCGGTTAGCCGTTCGCCGCTCTGGCCGTCATCCGCGGCGATCTGAGCCGCGGAAGCGGTTGGGGAGCCGGCGTTGCTTCGTTGATGAGGTAAAGCGCGCCAAAGAGCATGTCGACCGTCGCGCTGGTGCTCGACAGCGGCGCGATGATGATCTCGTAGCGATAGAACTCGCGCGCGGTCCAGGGGGGGAGATTGCGCACCTAGTGCGGCATGCGGGTGTGGACGGCGCTCAGGTAGGCGTTGAAAACGCTCTGCCAGCCCGGGCCGTATTCCTTCTCATTGACGGCGGTGCCGGTGAATTCCCTATTGGCCCATCGGCGAATCTCCGTGCCGACGAGCCGGTATCGGAAGCTGACCGGCTCCCTCGCGACGTCTACCAGAAATAGGCATGAGAGAAGATGCGGTATCTCTTGCGGCTCGATGTCCGAGCGGCTCGGCAGGCGGTTATCGACGTGCTTGCTTAGCCAATAGTCATGCGCCTCTTTGACGACCTGCGTCTCGAATGGCCACCGGACACTCGGCAGCGCCACGTCGGCTATCGCAATTCCCATTTGGTTACCCTCTCCAACGTATCGGCCAGGGCTCAGCTCGGGGGCTTGTCGGATCTCTGCATCGGTTCGAGAGCCTCGACCGTACGCTTCGGCCGGCACCAAGTCTTTGCCGCGGACTGAATAGTTCTGAAGCGGGACGCGGCGCTGCAGTCGGCGGCTAGGATTCTCACCCTTGAACACGATTAAATCTGAGTTTTTCTGAAAATCGCCTACAATTGTTGGCCATGGTTCGGGTAGCGGAGACGCGCGCGACGATCGCGTTCGGACGCTTGGCGGTCCTGCCCCATCGACGCGAGCTTCGCATCGACGATTGTCCGATCGAGCTCGGCAGCCGCGCGTTCGATGTGCTGATGGCGCTCATCGATGCTCGGGGCTCGGTGGTCAGCAAAGATGCGTTGATGGATCGAGTTTGGCCGGGCAGAATCGTCGAAGAGAATAGTCTTCAGTCGCAGATCTCCATGCTGCGCAAGGCATTCGGCACGGAGCGCGGCCTCATCCGCACGGTGGCGGGACGCGGCTACCAATTCATCGGCGAGCCGAGCGCGCGCGAAGCGGCTGTGGACGCGCCGAAGGTTCCAGCAGCGGCAACCGGCACCACCGCGCCGATACGCCCGCCGACCAATCTTTCCGAGCCCCTGTCCGAACTGATCGGACGCGAAAGCGAGCTTGCGGAGGTTGCCGCACTGCTCGGGGACAACCGGCTGGTTACGCTGACCGGGGCGGGCGGCATCGGCAAGACGCGCATCGCACTTGCCGCAGCCAGAGTTTTGCTGCCGACGTTTCCCGACGGAGTTTGGGTGGCGGAGCTCGGGCCGCTGTCGGATCCGGATTTTGTCGCGACGACCGTGGCAAACGCGCTCAATCTGAAGCTTGATGCCGAAGCGACGACCGCCGAGCACATCGCTGAGGCAGTGAGCTCGAAGCGCGTCATGCTGGTGCTCGACAATTGCGAGCACGTCATCGTGCCGGCGGCAAGGATGGCCGAGGCGCTCATGCGCGCAAATTCAGCCATCCGCGTGGTCGCCACGAGCCGCGAGCCGCTGCGAGCCGAGGGCGAGCGCATCTATAATTTACCACCGCTCAGCGTGCCGGCTGTCGGAGCCGAAGATCCGGAAGAGGTGCTCAGAACCGGGGCGGTCAGGCTGTTTCTGGCGCGAATGCTGGCGCAGGAGCGGTACTTTGTCCGAGACGAGCGTCTGACCCGGGGCATGGCGACGATTTGCCGGCGGTTGGACGGCATTCCGCTTGCGATCGAGCTGGCCGCGGCGCGTGCATCGACGCTCGGCATAGAAGGTCTAGCGGCAAGGCTCGACGACCGGTTCAGCCTCCTGACCGGCGGCCGTCGCACGGCATTGCCGCGCCATCAGATGCTGAGGGCGACGCTGGACTGGAGCTACGAGTTGCTTTCCGAGCCGGAGCGCGCGGTTTTGCGGCGCCTCGCGGCGTTCGCCGGCGGATTTTCGCTGGAGGGTGCGGTTGCGCTGGCGGTCGGAGGGCCTATCTCTGCGTCCGATGTCGTGGACACGCTCGCAGACTTGGTTGCGAAATCGCTCGTCGGCGCAGAGGTCGATCGCTCGGCTCTCCCTTACCGCCTACTGGAGACCACGCGGGCCTATGCCTTGGAAAAACTCTCCGAGAGCGGCGAATTCGCAAAGGTCGCCCGCCGCCGCGCCGAGTTCCTCCGCGATCTCTTGCTTCGTGCCGAGATTGAATTGGAGACCCGCTCCGCGGCCGACTGGGTGAATGCTTATGGCCGAAGCATCGACGACGTCCGGCTGGCTCTGGACTGGGCATTCTCCCCGGCCGGGGACGCCAATCTAGGCGTCGATCTCACCGTCGCCTCGGTGCCGCTCTGGGTGCAACGGGAGTCGATGGACGAGTGCCGCCGCTGCGTCGAACGGGCGCTGGGCAGCCTCGAAGCGGGATCGACGGACGCGAGCCTGAGGGCGATGAAGCTCAATTCGGCTTTGGGATTGTCGCTGACCTTTGCCAAGGGGCATGTACACAGGGCCGGCGATGCCTGGACCGCCGCGCTTGAAATTGCCGAAAGGCTCGGAGACGCAGAGTATCAATTGCGGGCGCTCTGGGGGCTCTGGGCTTATCGGCTCAGCGTCGGTGAATGCCGGGCCGCGCTCGGGCTGGCGCGGCGGTTCGGTCGGATTGCGATGTGCAACGCCGATGGCGTCAACCAGGCCATCGGCGATCGCATGATGGGTTTCTCGCTCTACTACCTCGGGGACCATGCTGCCGCCCAATGGCATATGGAGCGGATGCTGGCGGGATATCCAGCCCGCTCCGGCCCCTCTCACATCAACCGCTTTCACTATGATCAGAGGTCGACGGCAAAGGCTATTCTGGCGCGGATTCTCTGGCTTCAGGGATTCGCGGACCAATCCATGGTCGCGGCTCGATCGGCCGTAGAAGACGCGGGATCGATCGATCATGCGATATCGCACTGCTACGTGCTGGCGGCGGCGATGTGTCCGCTTGCGATCTTGGTGGGCGATCTGGCGTCGGCGGAACGTGCCGTGGCGATGCTGCACGATGTCGCAGCCGACCGCATGCTCGGTGTCTGGCCGACCTGGGGCCGCTGTTGGAACGCGGTCATGCTCATGCAACGCGGCGACACGGCCTCCGGGTTGCGCGCCCTCGAGGCCTCGCTCCCGCAGCTCCGCGAGACGCGATTTGCGCTCTCATGCACGGCGTTTCTCGGTGCGATGGCAGAAGGTTTGGGGAACACCGGCAAAGCGGCGCAGGGTCTAGCGCTCGTCGACGAGGCGTTGGAACGCTCCCAACGCAATGAAGAGCTCTGGTATGTCGCCGAATTGCTACGCCTCAAAGGCGAGCTGGTGCTGGCTGAAGACGACGGGAAGCACAGTGCCGCGGCTGAGGAGCATTTCCTCCAAGCCCTCGACTGGGCAAGCCGGCAAGGCGCGCTCTCCTGGGAGCTTCGCGCCGCCATGAGCCTCGCCAAATTGCGGTGCAAGCAAGCCAAGCCCAAGGAGGCGCTGGCGCTTCTTGCGGGAGTCTATGGTCGCTTCAAGGAAGGCTTCCAAACGGCGGATCTCCGGGCCGCGAAGGCGCTGGTCGAGGCGCTGAGCTAGCGGTCGGCGAGGGCGTTCTGCCGAAGGCGAGGATTCGTCAGTCGTCCGCCGCGGCGCGTTGCGTCTCCGCCGGCCGCCCCGGCCGCGGCGGTCGACGCAGCAGCAACAGGCAGGGGATGGCGAAGATCGCCACCGTCATGATCATGCGGAAGTCCTCGAGATAGGCGATCGTCTGCGCCTGACGATCGATTTCCTCGTTGAGCCTGGCCAGACCTTCGGCGGTCTCCAGGCTCCAGGCGTCGGGCAGCAACGGGACCCGAAAGGCGGGGCTGTAGGGTGTCGCCCGCTCGGCCAGCGCTGCATGGTTGACTTGCTGGTTGTGCGCCAAGAAGGCGGTCACCACCGAGATGCCGATGCTGCCCCCGGTGTTGCGCACCAAGGCGTAGAGGCCGGCGGCCTCGGTGCGATGCTGCTGCGGCAAGGTGGCGAAGGTCATGGTCGAGAGCGGCACGAACAGGAACCCCATGCCGAAGCCCTGCAGAAACCCGGTCCATGAGATGGTCGAGACCGAGACCTCCGGCGTGAAGCCGGTGTAGCGCCACAGCGCATAGGCCGCCATGCTGAATCCGAACAACATGATCAGCCGCGGATCGAACCGCCCGATGAGGCGGCTGACGCTGATCATGGCGCACAACGTGCCGATCCCGCGCGGCGCCATGATGATGCCGGCGGTCATCACCGGGTAGCCCATCAAGGTCTGCAGGAACGGCGGCAGGAGCGCCATCGTCGACATCATCACCGAGGCGACGATGAACACCAGGACGAGGCCGGTTACGAAGGTGCGGTCGCCGAAGATCCTGGGGTCGAAGAACGGCCGATTGGTGGTGAGCGCGTGCACGATGAAGAGATAGAGGCAGAGGGCGGCGATCACCGCCTCGATCACGATTTCGGTCGAGCCGAACCAATCCTTGAGTTCGCCGCGGTCGAGCAGCATCTGAAAGGCGCCGATGGCGAGGCTGAGCAAGGCGAAGCCCAGCGCATCGAGGGACCTGGCGCGGTCGATCGGCGTATCCGGCACGAAGGCGAGGATGCCGATGAGCGCCAGCAGGCCGAAGGGCAGGTTGATGTAGAAGATCCAGCGCCAATCGTAATACTCGGTCAGATAGCCGCCGAGCGTGGGGCCCAGTATCGGCGCCACCATCGTCCCCATGCCCCAGACCGCCATCGCCCAGCCATGACGCTCCTTGGGATAGGTGTCGAACATGAGGGCCTGGGACAGCGGCACCAAGGCGGCGCCGAACACGCCTTGCAGCAGCCGAAAGACCACGAGCTCGGTGAGCGAGGTGGCGATGCCGCACAGCATGGAGGCGACGACGAAGCCGCTGACGGAGATCACGAACAGCCGTTTGCGGCCGAGCCGCGCGGCGACGAACCCGGTGCTGGGCGTGGCGATGGCGGCGGCCACGATATAGGAGGTCAAGACCCAGGAGATCTGGTCCTGGGTCGCCGACAGGCTGCCTTGCATATGCGGCAGGGCCACATTGGCGATGGTGGTGTCCAGCGCCTGCATGACGGTGGCCAGCATCACGCAGATAGTGATGAGGGTGCGCCTGGACGTGCGCTGGGCGAGGCCGATAGCGCGGATCACCGCTCCCACTCGATCACGTCGAACTCCGGATTCTCGTCCAAATCGGCCTCTCGGACTGTATCGCAGGCCCGGTTGCAATGAAACGGTCACGCCGTTCCAGCGCCTTGCTTCTCGCTTGACGCGGGAAGCGGCTATGATCGGGCAATTCGAGAGCCGTCTCGCCCGCCCGCAACATCCGCGGGGTCGCCGGCCGCATCCGGCGCCGGGACGGAGCCAATGCCAGGGAATGAGCCCATGCTGACGCACGCGATCTCCGGGAAGCAGGCCTGGATTGCCGCCACGCTGGCGCCGGCGGACTGGATCGTTCCCATTCCCCATGACTGCCAGGCGGAGCTGGTGCGTGCCTTGGCCGAGATCCGGGCGCATCCCCTACCCATGCTGCTGCTGACGCCCGATGAGTTCCGGCTGGACGCATGCCGCTTGCTCATGCGGCGCGTGCGGGCGCTGCTCGATGACGGCGCCATGTTCGCCGTCGTCGACCGGCTGCCGGTAGAGGAGATGAGCCTCGAGGAGTCGACTTCGCTCTACTGGCTTCTCTCATCCCTGCTGGCGCGCCCGGTCGCGCAGAAGCTGGACGGCACCATGACCTATCTCGTCAGCGACACCGGCGCCACACTCAAGCCCGGCTCCGGCATCCGGCCGACCGTGACCAACGTCGAGCTCAACTTCCACAACGACAATTCCTACAACGAAACTCCGCCGGAGATCGTCGCCTTGCTCTGCCACAGCCAGGCCAAGGAAGGCGGACAGAGCCGCGTGGTCAGCGTCTACTCGGTCCACAACCGGCTGCTGGAGACGGCGCCCGGGCTGCTGCCGCGGCTGTACCGTCCGTTCTGGTACGACCGGCATCGGGAATTCTTCGAGGGCGAGGCGAATACCTTCGCCGCTCCGATCTTCGCCCATGACGCCCGCCTGACGGCGCGTCTCGCCTTGCTCGAGATCCGCGGCGGCTATCAGCTGCGCGGGGAGGCGATGGACGGCGAGACCAAGGCGGCCCTGGACGCGGTCGAATCCGTGCTCGCCCAACCCGATCTGCCGGTGACCCTCCGCTTCGTGCCCGGACAGATCCAATACGTGAACAACCGCTCGACCGGGCATAGCCGCACCGCCTTCCTCGATGGTGAGCTGCCGGGCGAGAAGCGGCTCCTGGTGAGGCTGTGGCTCAGGAATGCGGGCAGGCGGAGCTACCGCGGATAGAGGGAGCGCGGGGGCGAGAGGAGTTCCGGCCCAATCGCCCGCGCCCAAGCTTGCCGGAGGGACCGTAAGCGGCCGTGGCGATACCGTAGATCGCTCTTGTGCCGCCCGCGACATAGATATAATATTAATCAAATCGCTTTGATCGGATCCTAGAAGGGGGTCGATTGTGAGCACCATAAGCGTCGGCGGCTGGGGCAGCCCTCCTGGGCTTGGCCCCTTTTTGTCGTCTTTTCTGCCGACAGTGTTCCACGACCAATCCTCTTCAGCCGCGCCTTCAAATTCCGGCGACCGGGTGAGCCTGTCGGCGGCCGGTCAACAGGCGCTTGCTGGCGGCGATGCCGGCGGCGGCTGGTTCGGTGCCGGCGTTGGCGCGTTGGGACGCCTCGGCGACGGCCTGCTGTCTTTCCTCGGTAAAGGTCTCGGATTCGGCGGCGGCGACGTCATCGACAGCCTGCAAAAGAGCCTGCTGCAGCCCGTCCATGACGCCGTCGCTCAGTTGGCCGAGCAAGCCGGCCGTGGCAGCACCGGCGCGGTCGTCGGGCACGCGACCCTGTCGGTCGAGGGGATCAGCCTCACCATCAGCCAATCGAAGAACGGCATCGACGTGTCCTTCGACGAGGTCTCGATCCACGGCGAGGCGGACGTCGCCGCTGCCGCCAAGGATGGTTCCTTCGCTGCCTATGCGGGCTTCGCCGCCGAAGTTTCGAGCCTGCACGTAAGCCTGCATATCGGCGCTGCCGGCGCATCGACGGGGGCCGCTTCCGGTCCGGCCGATGCCGCCCAGGCTGTTCAAGGCGGTGGTGCCGCCGACGGCGTCGATCCCGCATCCGTCGTGGTGGTGAATGCGCTGCCGCCGGGCGATCCGCGTCGTCTCGGGCCGGACGGCACGCCCCGGACGGACGCCATCTATATTCCCGATCTCTCCGGCATCACCGCGGGGCTGCGCCAGCTCCAAAGCTTTTTGCGTGCCGTGGCAGCGGACGCTACCGGCGCGGCGGGGGTACCATTCAATCGGAATGGGCCCGCCGCGCCGACGCTGCTCGTGCTGCGCGATCACCACCGGGACGATGCCGGCAATACGCATCTGCTGCTGGATGCGCATCAGCCCTTCGCGGTGCCGGGGGCCGTCGCGGACCAGCCTGCGGCAGCCGTCGACGGCGGTGCGGGAGTGAATATTCAAGCTTGAGGCGGCTCTACAGCTGCCCTGATCCGTTGACGCGATGCGCCTGGATGAAGGCGCGGTCGACCTCGACGCCCAAGCCGGGACCGTCGGGAATCGAGATCGTGCCGTCCTCGTTGAGCGTGAACGAGCCGCGGCTGACGCCGCTGGTGAGCGCGCTCTGGCTCACATTGAACTCGACGAAGCGGGCGCGGGAGAGCGTGGCGATGAGGTGCAGGCTGTAGGCGGTCAGGAGATCGGTCAGCCAGGAGTGCGGCACCAGGTCGATATTGGCCCGCTCGGCCATGTGCGCCACCTTGATCGCGGTGGTGAGCCCGCCGCAGCGCGAGAGGTCCGGCTGGATCACATCGACGCAGCCCTCGCCGATGAAGCGCTCGAAATCCCAAACCGTGCAGACCTGCTCGCCGGCGGCGACCGGCACCGGGCTCAACGCCCTGACATGGGCATATTCCTCGAAGCGCTCGGGATGGATGAAATCCTCGACCCAGCCCACCTCATAGTCGCCGAGCCACTCGCATAGCTGCAAATTCTCCCGGCGACTGCGCATCGGCCCGGGCCGTTTCCAGCCGACGGGATACCAGCCCGGATCGACGAGCAGGTGCCGGTCCGGGCCCAGCGTCTCGCGTGCCGCGGCGACGAGCTCCCGATCCCGCACCTTGTCTTCTCCGAACACCCCCCAGCCGAATTTGACCGCGCGGAAGCCTTTGTCGACATAGCCCTGGGCGGCTTTCGCCATCGCTTCCGGCGTCTCGCGGAAGAGGGTCGAGGCATAGGCGGTGATGCGATCGCGGCGCTTGCCGCCGAGGAGCGCATAGAGCGGCAGGCCCGCCGCCTGGGCGCGGATCGACCAGAGGCAATTGTCGATCGCCGACAGGCAATGGATGGCGATGCCGCGCCGGCCGTAATAGGCGCTGCCGACATAGGCCTTGTCCCAGAGGCGCTCGGCATCGAGCGGATCTTCGCCCACGAGGATGTCGCGAAGCGTGCGAAAGCCGGTGATGCTCATCCCCTGGCCGGCAATGATCGCCACCGCCGCGGGCGCCAAGGTCTCGACATCGGCCCAGCCTTCCAGCCCGGCATCGGTCGCTACCCGCACCAAGAGCTGCCAGTCGCCATTGTCGGTCGCCTCCTCCCAGCCGGCCGTATGCCGATAGGCTTCGGTGCCGCGCAGCAGGATCGGTTCCACGTCGGTGATGCGCATCAATGCCTCGTTCGATCCATCGTTCAGCCGCGCACCCGCGACGATGTCGGGTCGTAGAAGGGCTTGAGGCTCGGTGTCGTCCCGACCTGCCGCGCGGCGATGTCGATGGTGAAGTGCCCGGACGCAAGGAAGGTCTCGTCCACGCCGCCGGGATGGTGGACATAGCCCAGTGCGATCGAGGCGCCCACCGTGTGGCCGAAGGCGGCGGATGTGACGCGGCCGATCCTGACACCGTCCAGATAGATCGGCTCGTCGTGGTAGGCGAAGGCATCGGGGTCGGCGAGCTTGAAGCCGACGAGGCGCTTTACGATCGGCTTGCCGCGCGCCGCTTCCAGCGCCTTGCGGCCGATGAAGTCCGAGCGCTTTCGCCAGCCGACGGCAAAGCCCATTCCGGCCTCGATGGGCGTGTCTTCGGGGCCGATGTCGTGGCCCCAATGGCGGTATGCCTTCTCGATCCTGAGGCTGTCCATCGCATGGTAGCCGGCGAGCTTGAGGGAGAACGCGGTACCCGCTTCGGTGATCGTTTCGAAGGCGCTTTGAGCGAATTCGCTCGGGATCGACAGCTCCCAGCCGAGCTCGCCCACATAGGTGATGCGCGTCGCCAGCGCCGGCGCGTAGCCGATTTCGAGCTCGCGCGCCGTGGCGAAGGGAAATTCGGCATCGGCGAGATCGGCATTGGCGATGCGGGCGAGCAGTGCCCGGGAGCTGGGGCCCATGAGCCCGAGAACCACGGAACCCGAGGTCACGTCGGTCGCCACCGCGTTGGCATCGCCGATATGCCGCTTGAGCCAGGCGAAGTCCCGGCGCGTCGAGGCGGCCGATGTGGTGACGGCGAAGCGGTCGGACGCCAGCCGCGTCACCGTCAGATCCGCCTCGATGCCGCCGTCTTCGTTCAGCCATTGGGTGTAGACGACCTTGCCGATGGCGACGTCCATCTCCGCCGCCGAGATCCGTTGCAGGACCGCGAGCGCGTCCTTTCCTTCCAGCAGGAGCTTGCCGAAAGAGGTCTGATCGAAGAGACCCACACCCTCGCGCACGGCGCGGTGCTCGGCGGCCGTATGGGCGAACCAGTTCGGCCGGCCCCAGGAGTACTCGTAGCGGGGCTCGACGCCGGCGGGCGCGAACCAGGTGGCGCGCTCCCAGCCATCGTTGACGCCGAAGCAGGCGCCGGCGGCGGCGAGCTTGTCGTGGAGGGCCGAGCGGCGGACGCCGCGGGCGGTCGTGAGCTGCTTGTGGGGCCAAGCCATCGCATAGAGCTGCCCCACCGATTCCACCGTGCGGTCGCGGAGATAACGCCGGCCGGAATGGAACGGATGGAAGCGGCGGATGTCGATGTCGGAGAGATCCATGGTCGGCTTGCCCGCCACGATCCATTCCGCCAAGGCCCAGCCGACCCCGCCGGAGGTCTGGATGCCGGTCGAGTTGAAGCCGGCGGCGACGAAGAAGTTCTCCACCTCCGGCGCGGCGCCGACGATGTGGCGGGTATCGGGGGTAAAGCTCTCGGGGCCGACCAGGAGCTGACGCACCTCGGCCTTGGCCAGCGCCGGGATGCGCTGGAGCCCGCTTTCCATGAATACGTGGAACTGATCCCAGTCTTCATCGAACAAGCCGAACTCGAAATCGGGCGGGATCCCGTCCATGCCCCAGGGCTTGGCCACGGGCTCGAAGCCGCCGAGCACCAGGCCGCCGACCTCTTCCTTCATATAGATGTAGCCATCGGGATCGCGCGCGGTCGGAGCTCCCCGGATGACGCCTTCCAGCGGCCTCGTCACGATGTACATGTGCTCGGCCGCATGCAGCGGCACCGACACCCCGGCCATGCGGCCGACGGCGCGGGCCCACATGCCGGCGCAATTGACCACAAACTCGGCGGCAACCTCGCCCAAATTGGTGGCGACACCCCTAACACGGCCATTGGCGAGGTGGATGCCGGTCACCTCGACCCCCTCGCGGATGCGGGCGCCGCCCATCCGGGCACCCTTGGCCAAGGCTTGGGTGGTGTCCGTCGGGTTGGTCTGCCCGTCGCCCGGGATGAAGAAAGCGCCGGCGAGGTCTTGGGTCTCCATCAGCGGCCAATAGCGCTTCACCTCGGCAGGGGCGATTTCGTGCATCTCCACCCCGAAGCTCGCCGCCGCCGCCATGGCGCGCCGGTAGTATTCGAGGCGCGCCTTAGTGCGGGCGAGGGACAGGCTGCCGGTGCGCCGGAAGCCGGTCGCCTGCCCGGTCTCGGCCTCGAGCCTGGGCAGGAGGTCGGCGGTGTGCTTGGCCAGCCGCGTCTGGTTCATGGTCGAGCGGAGCTGGCCCACCAGGCCGGCCGCATGCCAGGTCGTGCCCGAGGTGAGCCGGCGGCGCTCCAGGACCAGCACGTCCGACCAGCCGAGCTTGGTCAGATGGTAGGCGAGGCTGCAGCCGACGATCCCGCCGCCGATGATGACCACGCGCGCTTGGCTCGGAAGCTTGTCGACCACGATCCCGCTCTCCCCGCAATCGTTCTAGCCGGTTTGCCCAAAATTTGCTTCCATGATTGCCCGGGGAGGGTCGGGGAGGGGGTGCGGAGCACCCCCTCCCCGACCCTCCCCGGGGGGACCAAATTCAAGCGTTTCATGGGAGGCCCTGATGCGTCACCTGCTCAGCTCAGTCGCGACGGTCATCACGCTCTTTGCCGCCGTGCCGGCCATGGCGGGCACGGTGCGGGTGGCGCTCGGCAGCGACCCTGACATCCTCGATCCCGCCATCGGCGGCAGCTATGACGGAAGGGTGGTGTTCGCGGCCCTCTGCGACAAGCTGGTCGACATCGACGCGAAGCTGCAATTCGTCCCCCAGCTCGCCACCGAATGGAGCTGGGCCGAGGATGCCCGCTCGCTCACCCTCAAGCTGCGCCAGGATGTCACGTTCCATGACGGCGAAAGACTCGATGCGGCGGCGGTCAAGGCCAATATCGAGCGCTACAAGACCATGCCCGAATCCAGGCGTAAGGCCGAGCTGGCGCTGGTCGCCGGCGTCGAGGTGGTCGACCCGTCGACAGTGCGCCTGCAGCTTTCGCAACCCTATGCGCCCTTGGTCGCGGTCTTGTCCGATCGCGCCGGCATGATGGTCTCCCCTAAACACGCCGCGGCTACTGGGCCGCAGGCGGGCGAGCGGCTGGTGTGCAGCGGTCCCTATCGCTTCGTCGAGCGCGTGGCCCAGGACCGGATCGTTCTCGACCGCAACGAGCGCTATTGGAACCCGAAGCCCTACACCATCGATCGGATGGTCTATCTCGCCATTCCCGACTCCAATGTGCGGCTCGCCAATCTGCGCGCCGGCCAGCTGGAGATCGCCGAGCAGATCGCGCCCACCGACCTCGCCGAAGCCAAGCGGGACGCCCGCGTCAAGATCGTGGAGAGCCCGTCGATCGCCTACAACACCTTCTCCTTCAATCTCAACCATGGCGAGCAGGCGAACACGCCCTTCGGTCGCGATCCGCGCGTGCGCGAGGCCTTCGAGCTGGCGATCGATCGCAACGTCATCAACGAGGTGGTGTTCAACGGCGCCTATATCCCCAACAACCAGCCGCAGGCGCCGGGAACCGACTACTACGTCAAGGAGCTGCCGATGCCGACGCGCGACGTGGCGCGGGCGAAGCAGCTGCTCGCCGCTTCCGGCACCCCGCGCGTTGCGCTCACGCTCGGCATGCCCAACGCGCCGGTCGCCTTGGCTGTGGCCCAGGTGATCCAATCCATGGCGGGCGAGGCTGGATTCGACATCAAGATCGAGGCGCTGGAGGCGAGCACGCTCACCAATCGCAGCATTCAGGGCGACTACCAGGCCACCTTCGGCATTTGGAGCGGCCGTGCCGATCCCGATGGCAACATCTCGATTTGGCTTGCCTGCGACGGCTTCCTCAATTGGGGCAAGTATTGCGATCCAAAGCTGGACGAGCTCCTGGGCAAGGCGCAAGCCACACCGGTGCCGGCGGAACGCTACGGCTTCTATCGCGACGCGGCGAAGATCTATCTCGCCGCTAGGCCGCACATGATCCTCTATCACCTGAAATGGTTTTGGGGCCTCAGCGCCAAGGTGGAGGGTTTCAACCCGCATCCCGACGGGCTCATCCGCCTGGGCGGCACGACGCTGCGCCCCTAGCCGACCGCCACCCGCGCATCCGCGATGTTCGCGGCCATCTTGAAGCTGCTGGAGGACCTGCCGACGTTGAACCCCTCGGCGCGCGCGGATCGGCGGCTGGGCCCCTTGTTCGAGTCCTTGAAACGGGCGCCGACCCCAGAGGTGGCGGAGACGGTGCAGGGGCAGATCATGCGGATCTGGTGCGAAGCCTCGGACACCACCACGCGCACCCTCATGCAGTGGGGCATGACCGCCCTCGATGAGAACCGCCTCGAGGTCGCCGAGCAGGCTTTCAGCCGGGTCGTCACCTATGACGCCGAGTTCGCCGAGGGCTGGAACAAGCGGGCGACCGTGCGCTTCGTCATGGGCGATTTCGAGGGCTCGGCCGCCGATATCGAGCGGACCCTCAAGCTCGAGCCGAGGCATTTCGGCGCGCTCGCGGGTCTCGGTCAGATCCTGATGCGCGTCAACGAGCTGCGGGGCGCCGTGCGTGCCTTCGAGGCCGCACTCGCGATCAATCCGCATCTGGCCAGCATCGCCGGGGCCATCGAGACGCTGCGGCAGCGGTTGAGAAGGTCATTGCACTAGCCGCGTCGGTCGGTGGCGCGCATAGCGGCGGCTCGTTCGCGGTGCCAGACATAGATGCCGCTGGCGATGATGATCGCCGCGCCGAAATAGGTGGTGACATCGGGTACCGCCTGGAACAACAGCCAGCCGATGAGCGTCGACCAGAGGAGCTGGCTGTAGGAGAAGGGCGCCAGCATGGAGGCCGGCGCCACTGCGAAGGCACGCACCATCAGATACTGGCCCAGCACATTCCCGCCGCCGCCGATGGCGAAGACGAGCCAATCCTCCGCGCCGGGCATGCTCCAGACGAACGGCGTCAACGCCGAGGTCACCACGAGGCCGACCAGCGTGTTGTAGCTCACGGTCGTGAGCGGCGAGTCGATCTGGCCCGAGACGCGCGTGCCGATGACGCCGAGCGCCCAGAGCGCGGAGGATAGGAGCGGCAGCAGCGCCCAGGGATCGAAGGCCGCGGTGCCGGGACGCACGATCACCACGATGCCGAGAAAGCCGATGAGCACGGCGAGCCAGCGCCTTACGCCGACCTTCTCGCCCAAGAGCGGGACCGAGAGTGCGGTTATGAAGAGCGGCGAGACGAAGCCGACGGTGATCGCCTCGGCGAGGCCGAGATGGGCGAGCGCGAACATGAAAACGAGGCTGGACGAGATGAGAACCAGCGCCCGGGCCCATTGCACGCGCGGCCGCGCCGAGGCGAGCGTTGCCGCCATGCCGCGCCGCAGCACGAAGGGCGCAAGGAAGACCGCATGAAAGAGATAGCGGCCCCAGACGACCTGGATGGGCTGATAGGCGCCGGCGAGATACTTGGATAGCCCATCGGCCAGGTTGAACAGGGCCATGGCCGCCAGGATCAGCAGAATGCCGCGAAGGGGATGATCCGTCGTCGGGGCAGGTGGCATACCGTGAGCGTGCGGTCGGAGGCGTGATGACAAGCAAGGACTATATCCGGTGCGTGGGCCTGGGTACCGATCGATTGCGTCGAGGTGGGGGCATCGCAGCCGATCAGCCTGATAGACTGAGTCCGCATTGAACTCACCGGAGAGTCCTCATGCCTCGTCCCATTACCGCTCGATCGCTTGGAATGGACATCGGCACATTGCCGCCGGGCCCGCTGAACGCCATCAGCGATATCGATGGCGTCACGGTCGGACATGTCACCCGCGAAACCGGCGATGCGCGGACGGGAGTGACGGTGATCCTGCCGCATCCGGGCAATGTGTTTCGCGACAAGGTGCTGGCGGCGAGCCATGTCATCAACGGCTTCGGCAAGAGCGTGGGCCTGATGCAGATCGACGAGCTGGGCCAAATCGAGACGCCGATCGCGCTCACCAACACGCTCTCGGTCGGAACCTGCGCCACCGCGCTCATCAAGCACGCGATCCGCGCCAATCCCGATATCGGCCGACGCACCAGCACGGTCAATCCCGTCGTCTGCGAGTGCAATGATGGCTATCTCAATGACATACAGGGTTTCCATGTCGCCGAGAGCGACGTCGAGGAGGCCATCCGGACAGCCCAGGCCGATTTCACGGAGGGCGATGTCGGCGCCGGCAAGGGCATGTCGGCCTTCGAGCTGAAGGGCGGCATCGGCGCGGCCTCGCGGCGCATCGCGCTCGACGGCGAGACCTACCATCTAGGCGCGCTCGTCCTGTCGAATTTCGGCAGGCGCCAGCAGCTGCGCATCGCCGGACGGCCCGTCGGCGATGGCAGGGCGGGTTCGGCCGCCTCGGAATCGGGCTCGGTCATCATCGTGCTCGCGACCGACGTGCCCCTGGAGCACCGGCAATTGCGGCGCGTCGCCCGGCGCGGGGGCGTCGGGCTCTGCCGCGTCGGTTCCTATCTCGGCCATGGCAGCGGCGACGTCGTCGTCGCCTTCACCACCGCCAACCGCATCAACCATGACGAGAGCAGGGATCTATTGTCCCTGGGCTGCCTCAACGAGATGCGCATCGATCGCTTGTTCCAGGCAACCGCCGAGTCGGTGGAGGAGGCGGTGATCAACTCCATGCTGGCTGCCGAAACGGTCAGCGGCTTTGAGGGCCACCGGAGAGAGAGCCTTGCGCGGCTCATGGATCGGGCGAATTCCCTTTTGTGAGCGCGAAGGAGGGAAGGTCAGATGAGGACTGGCGGATGAAGCGCATCTCCGGACGGACATCGTGGCGCGCGCTGCGGTATTCGATGCTCGTTTGCCTCATGCCGGCATTGACGAGTGGGGTGTCCTTCGCGCAACCGACCGCGGCTTCGCCGCTCGACGGTTGCGGCGAATTGGTGACGATCGAAACCCATGATCGCACCACGACGCGCTATGGATTCGCACCTGAGCCGGATGCGCCTGATCGAGGTGCGCGGACTCTCCTGGTGCTGCTCGTCGGAGGCGGAGGGCAGCTCGATCTCGACGATGCGGGCTGCCCGCATTCGCTCACGCGCAATTCTCTCATCCGCATGCGACCGCATTTTCATGACGCGGGATTCATGACCGCGCTGGTCGATGCGCCGTCGGATTTTCACGGCGAGGATGGCCTGGCGGGATTCCGGACGGCGACACAGCACGCGGAGGATCTGGGCAAGGTGATCGCCCAGCTGCGTCGGCGCACCAATGGACCGATCTGGCTCGTCGGGCACAGCCGCGGAACGATTTCCGCGGCGAATGCCGCCGCGCGGCTCTCGGGTCCGTCCACGCCCGACGGGCTCGTGCTGCTGTCCGCCATGATGGTGGGCGACGCCGCCAAGCGGAAACCCTTCGTGGCGCAAACCGTGTTCGATCCGCCCTTGGAATCGATCGCGGTACCGCTGCTGATCCTCGGGCATGCCGCCGACAGCTGCGTCCGCTCGCCGGTCGGACTGATGGCGAAGGTCGCAGCTCGGACCCATGGCCCCCGCCAGCAGGCGGTCGTCGTCGCCGGCGGCCCCGTCAATCCCGGCCGCGCGCCCAGCATCGCGGTCTGCGGCGTCGGTGAGCCCCATGACTTCGTTGGTCAGGACGCCGAAATCGCCGCCGGCATCCTCCGGTTCATCGGCGGCGGACGCTACTAGGCTCAGGACTCATTGATCAGAGCCATTGACGTAGGCTTATCTGGTCCAGACCGATTCACAGTTCGTAACAAACTCCGCCCAGCGATCCATCGGAGTGGCATACGTATCTGACAGACGAGAAGCGTTCTCTAATTGCGGGCGCTAGGATAATCCCTCTTCAAACTGACCTCAGTTCCATTGCGGCGACATGCCATTGGACAACGGCGTCAACCCTGCTAAACGGCGGCGTCGAATCCGGGGGGCGCAACGCCGGAGAAAAATGAGGCAAGGAACATCTTGCCCAAGATGTGCTTGGTCTCCGGCGCGCCGGGCTTGAGCCGCCCTTCGCGGATCGCCTGCTGCAATTCCGGAAGAGTTGGAGCCGAGAGATCGGTGTCGGGTATCGCCCGCGAGGCCGCCGCAGACGCGCTGAGCAGGACGCCCGCATAGTAGAGCCGCGTGAGCGCGCGTATCAGCTCGAGCCGGGCGCGAAGGGCCTCGTCCGGCGCGTGGCCGAGCCAAGCCTGCAGCAATACGTCCTCCAGCTCCGGCGAAGGCGCGAGAGTGTCGAGCACAGTCGCCACGTCGACGAGTGGATCATTGCGGTAGGCCGACTCCCAATCTATCAGCCAGAGGCGTTCGCCATCGAACAGGATATTACTGGGAATGGGATCGTTGTGGCTGGAGACCAACCTTGCCGAACCCGCGGCATAGGCTTCGCGGACGCGCTCAAGGCGTTCCACGTGCGCATCAAGGAGGCCGGCTGCAAAAAGACCCGTTCGGCGCACGTGGGCGAATAGGCGCGCGACAATGTCGGGATAGTCGACGAATTGCGGGAAAACCGGCGCGGCCTGCAGGCGTCCCAGCAACTTTCCGAGCGCTTGCGCCAACGCGCGCGGTCCGCCCGGATAGACCTGCAGCGGCTGCTGCTCGATGAAGTCCGTCACCGTCACGCGGGCCGCCTCATCGATATAGTGGATTCGCGGGGCAATCCCCGCCTCCGCTGCGATGCGCATGGAGACATATTGGTGCGGATTGTGCAGCGGGCTTGCGCGACCCTCCACCCGCACGAGGTAGCGCCGGTCGCCGACCTCGACCCGAAAGGGCGATGCACCAGAAGCTCCGCCAGCGATGGGCGTGACCGAACCGATCGGGGTGGAACCAAATGCCGCAACGAGCGCTGAGCGCACAATCTCGCGGTGAACAGTGGAAAACGCGTCGAAACAGTCTTTGCTCATGACTGTCGTTACCACACGTCGCGCACGTGTCCAGGTTGTTCTTGCTAGTTTCAGCGTTCTCTTCGTGGTCGAGACCAACGCCCGTGCGTTCCCGCGAACTTTCGTTCCATTGCGTTCAGGACTTCAGCCAAATCGTGCTGAGGTCCTGGCCCAGATAGTAGCTTGGCGCGATATGGAACCCCTCGACGGATTTCGCCAAGGGAACGATCCGCCAGCTCCAGAACAGCGGAATCGAATAGGCCTCGGTCAGGAGGCGCTTTTCGAACTCGCCGACCAGCCGCCGACGCTCGCCGGGATCGGCGCTGCGCGCCTGGCGATCGAACAGGGAATCGAGCGTTCGGTCGGTCGAATGGGAGACATTGGAGGCGCTGCGGTCAAAGGAAAGGAACTGGTCGAGCTGCAGCGTGGGCTCGTCCATGTATTGGTTCGAAGCATCGATGACCGCATCGAAATTGCCGCTGCTGCGCGCCGCGAAGAACGGCCCGTTCTCCGGCTGCTCGTGTTTGACGGTGACACCGATCTGCCGCCACTGGTCGAGGAGGAAGACGCCGAGCGGCGTGTAAGGCGGCCGATTGGTGAAGGTGAAGCTGAAATTGCCGAGCCCGGAATCGGCCAGGAGACGTCGTGCCTGGCTGCGGCTGGCGGCGATGTCGCGGCTGAAACCGGGCATGCGGACGAGCTCGTCCGCGCCCAGCGCAAAGTCCGAGCCCGGTCGCATGAAGCCGCCGACATCGCCGACGATCATCTGCCGGGCAAGGGGGCCGCTGCCGCCCCAGCGGTCGATGGCGAGCGACAGCGCCTGGCGCACCCGGACATCGTCGAAGGGCTTGCGTGCCGTGTTGAAGGTCAGCATCAGCTCGGCCACCATCGGACCTTCGGCGAATTTGACCGCGGTACCGGCGGTGCTCGCCAGACGATCGCGGGCAGCCGGCGGTATGCCGCGGAAATCGGCTTGGATCTGACCGCCGGCGAGCGCGTTGACCAAGGCGGCGGTGGAGAGCTCGATGGCGCGAAAGCCGTCGAGATAGGGCCGGTCGGGAAGGAAGTATTGGGCGTAGCGCTCGCCGGTCCAGTGCGAGCCGGGCGCATGCTCGACGAAGCGGAAGGGCCCGGTGCCCATGACGGTACGCTGGGGATCGTTGGGGTCGCGGGCGAGCCTCGCCGCGGAATAGACGCAGTTCCACGGGCTGGCGAAGATCGCCGACATCGCCGGATTCACCTGCTTCAGGCGAAAGACCACCGTCGCTTCGTCGGGCGTCTCGATCGCGGCGACGTCGTCCAGGAGCGAGCGACGGACCGAGTTGATGCCCGCCGGCGGATTGCGCAGACGCTCATAGGTCGCCTTGATGTCGGCGGCGCCGAAGCTGGAGCCGTCATGGAAGGTGACGCCGCGCCGCAGCTTGAAGCGATAGGCGAGGCCGTCGCCGGAGACCGCCCAGGACAGGGCGAGGTCGCTCTCGATCTTCGGATATTGAGCGGGGTCGACCCGGAGCAGCAGCGAATAATGCGGCGCCACCCGGTGCACGACCGCGACCGAGACGCTCGCATGACAATCATAGGTCTCGGGCTCGCCGGTGACCGAGAAGGTAAGCACGCCGCCGCGCCGCGGTGCATCCACGGCGCCTGCGGGCGATGCGAGGAGCGCAAAAGCGAGCATCCCGCCCGCCAGGGCGACCAACCGTTGAGCGAACGAGCGCAAGGGGTCTTCGGTGCCCGTGTTGCCTTTCAAGCGACCTTGGGCAGCTCACGCGCCTTGCTGGGAGCGAGCTCCGCCATGGCGATCAGCAGCACTTCGGCGGACTCGCTCGCCACCAGGCGGGCTTGCTCGTCCCGCTCGACCTTGATCGCAGTTTCCGGCCCCCAGCTCTCGCCGTTGCAGGAACCCGCACCCTTGAGCGCGAACAGGAGATGGATGGCTCGCTCGGCGCTCAGCCGATGCGCGGCCCCCGCGTCGAGCCGCAGCAGCTCGATGCGCGTGTTGTTGACGAAGACGCCGAGCAGCTTGTTGGCGATCCCGGGGGTTTCCGTCGGGCGCCAGTCATAGGCCTCCGGCAGCATGATCACCGGCTCGGTGTAGCGTGCCTTCGGGTATCTGAGCTTGCGCCCCATCACATGCTCCCAGATGGCTTCGTAGCCGTCCTGGTTGCGCTTGACCCCAGGCCGGCGGTTGCTGTCGGGGTTGCGATAGAACACGCCCTGCTCGAAGCGTCCGAGCTGCGACAGCTCAATATGTCCGTTGTGGAGCTGATCGTAGCTGAGGAAGCCGTCGCCCGAGGGTGCGCCGCACTGCAGGGTCAAGGTGATGCAGCTCTCGACGTTCTGCGGCCCGTAATAGGTGCCCTCGGGGAAGTAGCCGATGGAGCCCACGGGCATGGTCTTGCGGCCGGCATAGCCGAATTCGCCTGCGAGGACCATCCTGACCTGATCGAAGTTGTGGCGATGGCGCGGCGTGTAGTAGCTGCCGGCGTTGCGCACCAGCGACAGCTCGAAATTGTCGATGGCACCCGGCGCTCCCTGGACGAGGCGCTTGAAGGTGATATCGCCGGTCCGATGCCCGGAGACGGGCTTGTAGTCCATGGGTTTGGCCGAGACGATCTGCATGGCGTTCGCTCCCGCAAGCATTTTTTGCAGCCTAGGTCTCAGGCCCGCCATAGGTCAACCACGCGCTTTGCACAATCGTTCAAGACGTGGGCCGGTCGAACTCCGTAGCGTGATGGAGAGACTTCGTCGGCCATCCGGTGACGCGTGACGCTGGAACAAAGCATTGGCTTCTTCGTCTTCTCCGTTGTCGCGGCGATTACGCCGGGGCCGAGCAACATCATGCTGACCGCCACTGGCGCGGTTGCCGGGGTGCTGCGCGGCATTCCTTGCCTGATCGGCGTCGCCGTGGGGATGGGCCTCCTGATATTCAGCGCGGCGATGGGGCTTGGGCATTTCGTCCTTGGCCACCCGGCGATCCTGAAGGCTTTCAACTGGCTTGGGGCGGCATTTCTTCTTTGGCTTGCCTGGAAGATTGCGACTTCGGGCCATGGCATGGTGACCGCCGAGAGCAAGCCGGTCGGTTTCATGGGCGCGGCTTTGTTTCAGTGGATCAACCCGAAATCCTGGCTGGTGAGCGGCAGCGCCGCGGGGGCTTACCTTCACGGCGATGCTGACAGCGCTCTGCTCCAGTCGATTTCCTTCGCCGCCCTCTTCGTCTCGGCCGCGCTTCCGTGCGGCTTCGTGTGGCTTGCGTTCGGTGCCTCGATGCATCGATACCTGGGCAGCGCCCGTGCCGCGCGCATCTTCAATCTCGTCATGGGTGCCAGTCTTGCCGCCTCCGTGGGCTTGATCCTCTGGTGATCGGCATGCCGGCGATCGCGGCCTGCAGGGACCGTCACTACGGCCTAGAGCGTGATCCGGTGAGTGCGATCACCCCCTCACCCTTCCCTTGTATGGGGCTTTTTCTGTCAAGGGCGATTTGGGGCATTTGATCCTCCTGGATTGGGGGGCTGGAAGATTTCTGCTGATCGATCCGAGTGGAGCTCGCGTTGGGGGCGCGGGCG